>NZ_JAUBRO010000039.1:0-72426 GCF_036701945.1 Microcoleus sp. MON1_C1
CCCTTTCATTTATTATCAAACTTTCCTATTTTACCAGAGAAATCCATATTTACATCTCAAATGGAATTGCTATATATTACTATCAGGAGTAATGCCAAAGCCAAAAACCGATCGCCCCCACACCCCAAAATTCGTGAAGCGAAGCTATCCCGTAGGGAATCGCACGCTTTCGCGCAAGTTATTCCCCAAGACACTGGTCAGCCCGGTCAACAGCGCTATCCTAGTAGTTATATAGCCCTTAAACCCGATCGACCCGGAGGCCCCTTGTTTAGCCTAGTTCAAAACACTTCTCGCAAAGGAGAAATTCTAGAGGTCGTCTTCCGCAACGGTTGGGACTACATGAAAAGCCTCCTAACCGGCCGCAAAACCGACGCACCCAGTCTCCCAACTCCAGCAGTTCTCCGCAACATCCTCGTCGAATTAGGCCCAGTTTTTGTCAAATTGGGACAATTGCTGAGCACCCGTCCCGACCTTTTACCGGCCAGCTACATCGAAATCCTCTCCACGCTACAAGCGGAAGTGCCGCCCGTACCGTGGTCGCAAGTAGAACTTATCGTCCGCAAGGAACTCACACAATCTCTCGAAGATACCTTTGCCAAATTTAACACCGAAGCTGTCGCTGCAGGTTCGATCGCCCAAACCCACAAAGCTACTTTAAAAGACGGTCGCGAAGTCGCCCTCAAAGTTCAGCGCCCCGGTATTGAGATTGTCATCGAACAAGATATCGCCGTGCTCCGAGGTTTGGCAGAACTTGTCATGCTCACAGACTTCGGTCAACAATACGATATTGTCGCCTTAGCAGAAGAATTTGCGATCGCCCTGCGTGCAGAACTAGACTTCATTCAAGAAGCCAGCTACACAGACGAACTGCGCCGCAATTTATCTAAAAGTAAATGGTTTGACCCCACACAAGTTGTCCTACCACAGATTAACTGGGAGTTGACTACAAAAAAACTCTTAGTAATGGAGTGGCTGAACGGAGTCCCAATTTTGTTAGGCGACTTGCAAGGAATTCGCCATAAAGGAGATGTAAATGCCGAACGCGAAGAAATTACAACCTTGCTTTGCCGCGTTTTCTTCCAGCAGTTGTATATCGACGGATTCTTTCACGCAGACCCCCATCCCGGCAATTTATTTTATCTCAAAGACGGCCGCATAGCTTTGCTGGACTGCGGCATGGTCGGCAGATTAGACCCGCGCACTCAGCAAAATTTGACAGAAATGTTGCTGGCAATTGTCGATTTAGACGCTCAGCGCTGCGCTCAATTAACTTTGGAAATGGCAGAATTTGCTCAGCCAACAAGTTTAGTTAACCTAGAGAACGATTTGGCTCGAATGCTCCGCAAGTATTACAATATCAGCTTGTCGCAAATGAACTTGTCGGAAATTTTTTATGAGGTGCTGGAAATCACCCGCAAAAATAAAATTCGACTGCCCAGCAATCTCGGTTTGTATGCAAAAACTCTAGCTAATTTGGAAGGACTGGCGCGCTCTTTTAATCCCCGATTTAATATTGTAGAGCAGGTCAAACCGCTGATGACCGATATGTTTCGGCGTCAGTTATTAGGAGACGATCCGATCCAAGCTCTGCTGAGAACTGCCCTGGATCTGAAAAGCTTATCTTTGCAATCTCCGCGACAGGTGGAAGTGCTTTTAGACCGGGTTACTTCGGAAACTTTGAAGTGGAACTTGACACTAAAAGAACTCGATCCGCTGCGCCGCACTTTGGGGGATTCTGCGAACCGACTTTCTTTTAGTATTGTCGTGGGTTCGCTGATTGTGGGGGCGGCAATTATTTCTTCTAACGCACAAACTCCTCAGCTATCTTTTCTGAGCACTGGTTTGTTTGGGGCGGCGAGTTTTTTGGGTTTGTGGTTAGTTATTAGCATTATGCGATCCGGCCGTTTGCGGAGTTGATTGTACAATGTGGTATGTGTTGTAGAACGAGCCGGGAAGCCTGTTCTTGAGAATGGTGGAAGATGTAGAATATAGCCAACAAGTGCAACAACCGCATAAAGGTAGGCTATGTCACAGCATGATTCTTCTCTCCCAAAGTCGGCAATTAGAGACAACCGCCACCGCGGCACTGTGGGCGATTTTTTGAAAGCCAAGGTTGAGGAAAACTCAACCTTGTCAATTGTTTCTGCTTACTTTACAATTTATGCTTTTGATGCTTTGAAGGAACAACTTCTAAGTATTAAAAGCTTGAAATTTCTCTTTGGCGAACCGCGCTTCATCAAGTCCCTTGACCCCAGTAAAACCGATAAAAAGGCGTTCCAAATTGAGGAGGAGGGCTTGCAGCTACAAAATCGGTTGGAGCAAAAGCGGGTTGCGAAAGAATGTGCCGAATGGATTGAGAAAAAAGTACAGATACGGTCGGTAAAGCAATCTAATTTACTGCACGGCAAAATGTATCACATTGCTCATAACGGAAGCGAAAATGCTATTATGGGCAGTTCTAATTTTACCGTGCGGGGACTGGGATTAGGTACGAAATATAACAATATTGAACTCAATTTAGAAGTAGATAGTAAACGCGATACCCGCGACCTTAAAGCCTGGTTTGATGAACTCTGGAATGATGCCGATCTCATCGAAGATGTCAAACAAGATGTGCTACTGTACCTAGAGCAACTTTACCAGAATAATTCTCCTGAGTTTATCTACTACAAAACTCTGTTTCATATCTTCGAGACTTTCCTCGATGACCTAGAAAAAAACGATATTCTCAGCGAACAGCTACAGTTCTTTGATACAGAAATCTGGAAATCTCTATTTGAATTTCAAAAAGACGGAGTTAAGGCAGCCATCAATAAAATCCGACGATATAACGGGTGTATTATTGCTGACAGCGTTGGTTTAGGTAAAACATTTGAAGCTCTAGCGGTGATTAAATATTTTGAACTTCGCAATAAAGAAAAAGTTTTGGTTCTGTGTCCCAAAAAACTCCGCGAGAATTGGACTGTATATCTAGCACAGAACAATAGCGAACTGAATCCTTTTCTTAAAGACGGCTTTAACTATGCAGTCCTGTCTCACACCGACTTGAGTCGTGACTCTGGTTACTCTGGGAACATTAATTTAGCAACGATTAAGTGGGGTAACTATGACTTGGTAGTTATTGACGAATCGCACAATTTTCGCAACAACATCAAGAGCAAACGGGACGAATTTGGCAATCTAATTAGAAAGAGCCGTTACGAAAGGCTGATGGATGACATTATCAAGAGCGGTGTCAAAACTCAGGTGCTACTCTTATCAGCAACTCCGGTTAACAATGATTTAAAGGATTTGCGAAATCAACTTTATTTTATCACAGAAGGTCGCGACGCTGCGTTTGGCGAATCGCTGGGAATTGCCAGTCTGCGCGATACACTAGCTGATGCTCAGGGGAAATTTACCAAGTGGGCTAAGAAAAGTCGGGAGCGCAAAACTAGCGAACTGCTGGAAGAACTTAGTTCTGCTTTTTTCAAACTGCTTGACGAATTGACGATCGCACGCTCTCGCAAGCACATTCAAAAATACTATAAAGATGCGATCGCCCAATTAGGCGGCTTTCCAGAACGGCTCAAACCCATCTCCGTATTTCCTGAGATTGACCTAAAGGGTGAGTTCATGTCCTACGAACAGCTTAACAGCGAAATTTCTAAGTATCAACTCTCGCTATTCAACCCTTCAAAATATGTCCTGCCCCCCTATCGTTCGGTGTATGAAAATAAAGGAGTGCGAAATTTCAAACAGAGCGATCGCGAACGCTGTTTGATCGGCATGATGAAAGTCAATTTCCTTAAACGCTTAGAAAGCTCCATCCGTTCCTTTGCGCTGACAATGGAGCGCACGATTACGAAAACTGAATATCTAGAGACAAAAATTAAAAATTTTAAGCAGTCGCAGCAATCTCGCGACCCTAACCAGACAGTAACTTTCAGCGATTTGATGATTGAAGACTTGGACGATGAAGAGTTGCAAGACGCCATGCAAGTAGGTCAGAAGTTGATATTTCAAATGGCGCACCTCGATGTCGAAACCTGGTTAAAAGACCTGAAAAACGACAAGGAACAGCTTAAAAAAATTTACAATTCTGCCCAAAGCATTTCTGTTCAACGCGATGCCAAGCTGGCTGAGTTAAAAGAACTGATCGCCGAGAAAGTTAAGCATCCTACAACTAACAAGCATGGCCAACCAAATCGCAAGGTTTTAGTCTTTACTGCTTTTGCAGATACGGCAGTCTATCTCTACGAAGGACTGCGGGCATGGGCAACAGAAGAATTGCAAATTAACCTAGCTTTGGTGACTGGTGGTTCGGCGGCAAATAAGACTACCTTTGGCAAAAATGAGTTCAATCACGTCCTGACAAACTTTTCGCCGTTCGCCAAGAAACGCGCTCAAATTCCATCTATGCGGCAAGACGGCGAGATTGACCTATTAATTGCCACAGATTGTATTTCAGAAGGGCAAAATTTACAAGATTGTGATTATCTGATTAACTACGACATACACTGGAACCCAGTCAGAATTATCCAGCGGTTCGGTAGGTGCGATCGCATTGGCAGCCCCAACCACACGGTACAATTAATTAATTTTTGGCCTACAGAGGACTTGGATCAATACATCAATCTGAAAAATCGAGTAGAAGCACGGATGGCTTTAGCGGACATGGCGGGTACATTTGAAGATAACCTGCTGGAAACAAAGGAGATTCAAGAACTGATTGAGAGTGATTTGAAATACCGCGACAAGCAGTTGCTGCGATTGAAAGACGAGGTGCTGGATATCGAAGATTTCACCGAGAGTGTAGCCCTCACAGAATTCACTCTCGATGATTTCCGAATGGAACTAGCCAAATACATTGAGAGCAACCGCAAACTACTGCAAGATGCCCCTTTAGGACTCTATGCAGTAGTTCCAACTAACTCGGAGTACCCGATAATTGCTCCGGGCGTAATTTTTTCCCTCAAACAAAAAGGCGATTGTCTTGATAATAAAACCGTCAACCCGCTGCAACCATACTTTTTAGTTTACGTCCGAGAAAATAAGGAAGTGCGATTAACTTTTGCTCAACCCAAACAAATACTTGAAATATACCAGTTGCTGTGTGCGGGGCGTACTGTTCCCTATGAAGAGTTGTGCAACTTGTTCGATCGACAAACTAACAACGGATTTGATATGAGTTTGTATAACGATTTGCTTCAGCGGGCGGTTGATTCAATTGCAGGTATTTACAACAAGCGGCTCATCGGCCACCTGCAGTCTAGCCGCAGGGCTGTGTTGGTTGAGCAACCGCATCAGGTTAAAGCAACAACGGATTTTGAACTGATTACCTGGCTGGTGATTAAATGAGCGTCAGCGAACAACAAGCCAAAGCATCTATTAACCAAGCTTTAAGTAGTTTTGTCAAGGGAAAAATAGCCGATAACGCCCGTAATTTTTTGTTTGCTCTTGGCTACCGCAGTGAGAAAACTCTTCCGTTTTATCCTAATAGTTCGGATAATTTTATTGCCAACTTTGATAGTGATCAAAAGCTAAATCACCAAAAAGCTCTCTTAAATGAATGGCTGACTGTTGATTTTTTATTTCAGCTCACTTGGGATGAAATTGCGGGTGATGACCAGCTAAAATTATCCTTGGAGACAAGAGCTAAGGGAGAAAATACGTTTTTCATTTCCTCCTACTTGTTTTTCGCAATAGAATTGCGGCGTAGTACCTACACTAGCGAACAGCTTGACGGCATTGTCCGCGAGATTAATAAACTCTTTCTCAACCCTGCGATAATTCTATTCCAGCATGGAGAAACTCTGACTTTATCCATTATCAACCGCCGCCCCGACAAAGGCAATGAATCTAAAGATGTATTAGGAAAAGTCAAACATATTAAAGATATCCCATTCGACAGTCCTACAAACTCCCATTTAAAAATTCTCTTCGATCTTTCCTTGGCAGAGTTGCATAAAAATTACGGATTTAGCAACTTTGACGAATTTCATGAAGCTTGGCATAAAACCATTCCTGACAGCATCAAATTTAAAGAAGACCGTATACCGCCAGATTCGCTTCGCGCTTACCTGCAAGAAATCGGTCGAATTCCCATGCTCAAAGCTGACGAAGAGATTGAATTAGCTCGAAAAATTGCTCAGTTAGAATTAGAGGGCAGCCGAAAAGCGAAAGACAAAATGGTAGAGTCTAACTTGCGGCTGGTAGTCTCAATTGCTAAAAAATATCAAAATCGAGGGCTGGATTTATTAGACTTGATTCAGGAGGGAAATCTGGGTTTAATCAGGGCTGTAGAAAAGTTTGATTGCACCAAGGGCTACAGGTTTTCCACCTACGCGACTTGCTGGATACGTCAGGCAATTACGCGGGCAATTTATAACCATTCCCGCACCATCCGGCTACCAGTTCACTTGTGGCGCACAATTTTCGACGTTAAGCAAACTACTAAACGGCTTTCTCAAGAATTTGGTCGCATTCCCAAGATGGAAGAAATCGCCAATTGTTTGGAAATGACAACTGCAAAATTGCGCTTGGTTATTCAATCGGATAAACCTATCATTTCCTTAGATACTCGAATGGGTGAGGAGGAAGGTTCTACATTGGGAGAGTTGATTGAATTCGATGGGGAAACACCAGAAGATTACATTTTCAACATTAACGGGCTGCGAGACATAGAAAGGGTCTTAAAGACCCTCAAACCCCGCGAACGTCAGGTTATTCGGATGCGATTCGGATTGCATGATGGCAGGGAAAAGGCTCTACAGGAAATCGGCAATATATTTCATGTTACCCGCGAGCGGATTCGGCAAATTGAGGTTGAGGCTTTGAAAAAGTTGCGATCGCAGCGTCGCAGCACATTGCTAGAAGATTATATTCGCCCGACAGCAATTGACCAAACTCACACAAAAAGACCGATCGCCCAACCGATACAGCCCAGACAGTTCAACATTCCAGAAAACTTGTCTCGCAGCCATTGTGACACTTTCTTACAGGAGCGTGTTGGTGATAAAATAGTTGATACAGCTAATACTACCGAACCATTAATTCCTTTTAACAACTTCATAGAAGAATCAAATAGAGAACAAACAAAGTTGGCTCAGACTCACCTCTCGAGTGGCGATGGAAGTCAAAACAATCTGAATCATACAAATTTGAATGAGCCTAATTTCTCCCTTGCCGAACTGACAGAAAATGACTTGAATAAATTGATTAAACCGATGGAACACAATTCAGCAGACTTACTCAAACAACTCACCGCACTAGAAGATGTTTTTTCCCAACTGGAAGCACGGCTGTCAGAGGCGAGTCGAAAGTTGCTAGACCCTGGTATACCTATATCTCAAAAGCTGATTCAAGAACTTGACGAGTCCCGGGAAAACTTTATTCAGCTTCGCGACAAGGTGCTAGAACTGGCTGAATATTTGGCAGTATCGCCAACGCTTACAACTGAGGAAATTGGTTCTTTAGCAGATATCAAGTCTGTACTTGAGCGTGTTAATTTGGCCGAGAAGCAAAAAAGTGCGATCGCTCTTGTCCGCGACTCTGCTTTGAGGGTTCTGGAACGAATTTTAGCGATCGCCCATCGAGTAGAGAGCAATTTTCAATCATTGCTGGAATGTCAGGAAAAAGCCCGCGAACTTCAACGCGCCATCTCCGAATCGCAGGAGTCTGACTTGCATCCCGACACGCAACTCTTGGCTGACGGCAATCATCCATTCTCCAAACTTCTAACACTAATTGCAGAATGGGAAGAAGCAGATGACGAGCGTTTGGCTTCCTTACAGGAGGTCGTAGCAGAATCATTTGGAAGAACTCTGGCGATGGCAGCAGTAAGAGGAAAACTGATTATTCATGCGGAAGCAAGACCCGATTTCCCGGATATTATTTATACTAACAATAACTTAGAGGAAAATTCCTTAGTTGAGGAGCCGAAACCTGAAACGGTTCCTCTTGTCGAACCACCTCCCGCAGCAGAGTTGAACGCGGCATCGATAGAGGACGCGATCGCCCAGCCAACCGCTGAAAATATCCCAAATATTCCACCAATAGAATCGCCAAATCCAACTCAGATTAATCATCAAACTCCTGAAAATAAGCAAGGTAAAGAAGTTGAAAAGCAGGCTGAGTCTACCAGAATTGGGGGTGTATTGGATCGAGGTGATCTCCTGACGGCTAATGAATATATATTGCTGCAACAGGGGCGATCGCTTCCTGAACCAGAGGAAAAGAGAGATGCTTTTAAAGACTTCTTCGAGCATAAGTATGCTGCGATCGAAAAAGTGCTTGAGGAGTGCGAGCGCGATCGACAAAAAAAGCAAAACCTAATTCCCAACATTTCCAAAGGGAAAAGTATCGCCAAAATCCAGATACCGCAAGGAGCTCAAGCCAAAAAAGCCGCTGAAATGCTCGACGCTTGGTTTAAAGCCAAGGGAAGGCATCAAGTAATCACAGACATAGATGCGGGCCAAATTCTCAGCAACCTCGGTTTTAACATAAAATTTCTTAGATTCAAAAAATCAGGACAATATACCTGGATTGACGTTAATGCTGAGCCGATCTTTGACCAAAATCGCTGTCCTGTGTCTGCCTATGGTTCAGCCGCGAACGGTCATTACCGCATTCTTTGCGTATGGGATAGACCCAACGAACAGGATCTCCTCAATGCCGTTGGAGAAACTGCTCTTGGAGAGCCGGTATTCGTCTTTCATTTTGGGCGAATGACCGTAAAGAAACGCCGAGATTTGGCTGATTTGTGTCGGCAGCGTCGGAGCACTTTCATTGTTATAGATGATGTGCTGATGCTCTACCTTTGCGGAGAACAAAAAACACGCTTACCTGTATTGTTTGACTGTACCTTACCCTTTACTTTCCTGGAACCGTATAAAACCGCAGCAGGAGAGGTTCCGCCTGAGATGTTTTACGGGCGAGTACGAGAACGGGAATCTATAATCGATCCAGGAGGTTCTTGTTTAATTTATGGAGGCCGCCAGTTAGGTAAAACGGTTTTGCTTAAATATGTACACCGGACTTTTCACGCAACCGACGCGGGAAGGAACGCCCTATTTTTGGATATCAAAGAAATTGGACGCAAGCAACTGTTAGATAAGATTTGGCATCTACTAAACGAAGAATTGGATAAATTGCAGATTGCCGATATCAACCGACGCAATTCAGTCCGCGAAAGCAGCTTGCAGCGGATTAAAAGTTGGCTGGAATTCGACAATCAGCGGCGCTTTTTGCTGTTGTTGGATGAGGCCGATAATTTCCTGGAAGCCGATGGTAAGCAGGATTTCCCGCGTTGCGATGAACTCAGAAAATTAATGACGGAAACTGACCGACGTTTTAAGGTAGTCTTTGCCGGATTGCACAACGTTCTGAGAACCACTAGACAAGCAAACCATCCGCTGGCTCACTTTGGCACGCCGATCTGCATTGGGCCCCTGCTGAATAATGGTGAAATGCGTGCGGCAACAGCTTTGGTTAAACGTCCGCTGGCTAGTCTTGGCTATCGTTTTCAACCGGAAGATTTAATTCCGCGCATTCTTTGGCAGACCAACTATTATCCGAGCTTGATTCAACTCTATTGCGAGCAGTTACTCAAGCACATTACTAACCCAGATGTCCCTACTTTCGATCCTAAAATTAGTCCGCCTTACGTGATTACTTCTCGCCATGTAGAAGAAGCTTATCAAAGTCAAGACCTTCGCAATAATATTCGCGATCGCTTTAAGTTGACACTGGGACTCGATCTGCGCTACGAAGTAATTGCCTACTCAATTGCTGATGGTTCTCAGCAGAATGAAACAGGTATGGAGGATGGGTTTTCTGTATCTTGGATTCGCGAGCAAGTCTTGTATTGGTGGTCTGAGGGATTCGCGGGAAGGTCATCGGAAGATGAAATTCTTGCTTTACTAGAAGAAATGGTCGGATTAGGAGTTTTACGAGAAACCGATGCTGGTTACTTCACTCTGAGAAGTTCTAATTTAGCCTTGCTTATGGGTACGCAGCCAGAAATTGAAGCAGAACTTCTGAGACACCGCGAACCTCAACCTGAATACGAACCGGCTACTTTTCGTTCTCCTCTTGTCAAAAATAAAGCTGATTCCCGGCGCAGTCCTTTAACTGTTCAACAGGAATCAGAGCTGCTGCGCCGGGAGTATGGTGTCTCTATTATATTTGGCTGCCAAGCCGCAGGAATTGACGATTTGAGAGTTTTTATGGAAGCAGCATTTAGTAAGAAGGATTGCAAAATTCACTATTTAGAAAATCTCTCAGATCAATCGGATTTCAGCCAGCGTTTGACAGAAATTAGTAACCGTCGCAAGAAAGATACCACGACGCTCGTTGTTGTATCACCCACCACCCCTTGGAGTAAGGATTGGGTTGATGAGGCAATTAAGAAAATCAAAAGATTGAAGAAGGAAGACTCGTTTATCCAGCTTGCTTTCGTCGCCGATCCTCAGAAGGCTTGGCAGTTAGTTATTCCTAATTCGATAGGTTTAGATTCCTTTAAGGAACTGAGATTTTTCTGCCTCAAACCTTGGCACGATGCGGCGCTGCGACATTGGTTGGAAGATGCTAAGTTGCCCAGCGAACTAGAACTTAGAAAGAAGATTGCGGAAGTGACAGGGAATTGGTCAAACCTGCTGCAAGAATTCTATAAATTTTCCCAAGCCGATCCGCGCTGGCAAGATTCCTTGGCCCAACTGAAGAATCAATTTAATAAATCTGAGAAATTAATTAATTCAATGGGCTTTGACGGTTGCGAACCTCAAAGAAAACTGGTCATGAGAACTTTGGCCCAATGGGGAGAAGCAGCATCAGTTGAGGAATTAATTGCTCTGGTTGAGGGTGTATCGCCTGAAGTTGTCAAGCAGACTCTCAAATGGGCGGATCTCCTCAGTCTCGTCTCGCATTTAGGAAATCAGAAGCAAGACGGTAAGGATTACTGGCAGATTGACCCTGTAGTTGGCCGTCTGCTCAAATCTATGGCAGAGTAATACACACTTTCTGCTGTGCGATGTACTTCAGCAGATATCTGACTTAAGATAGGCGATCGCACGCAGCCGCTAAGTCTAAGCTAGAAATTGTTCCATAAACCTAATTGAGGAAAAAAAGATGAGTAGCGGTCACGCCAGCCATAAAGGCTCTTCCACAAAACCCAATACCAACACTAACGGTCAAATTACATCCCCTGCGGACCAACCCGCTGACCCGCTAAATCAAGAAACATCCGGTTATCCGTTCCATAACGAAGCAATGGAAAATCCTGTTGCCACCGCGCGGCCCGACGAAGAGGCTGAGTCTGGCGAAGAACAGCAATAGTTATATCGATTAAATTGTCATCGATATGCTATCTGCGACGCGGTTGATTAGATTTTTGATAACAAGTCACGTTTGTACTAATTACATCTTCCACCTGTCCCCAGAGTCCGCCAGAGAGTTCAATCTCGGCCGGACTCTTTCGCCAGGTTCAGTAGTTCCTAAAAATTTCAAGACTAAAAACTCAAGTCCTTACGAGAAAACTATTTAACATAAAATTAAAGTTAGGGATTATTGCTAAATGAGCGGGATTAACCAAGTAGTGGAACAGGAAAAATTGCCGGAATTGGGATTAGTCTGCATTACAACATCCGATGCCGTTCGCTTTCGCACTGTCACCCGGAAGCGACTTTTACAGCTTTCGGAAGCTGAACAAGAAAAAGTATTGCGCGAGCTTTATACAGACAACTTAAAACGGCTTGACAAAGCGATCGACTTCTGTTCTGCTACTCAAATTAAGCTCTACCGCATGACTTCCGCACTGTTCCCTTTTGCAGATACAGATTTGGGGGAAGCAGTGCTACACTCCATGACTGAGGAATTGGGGATTACGGGCGATCGCGCTCTCTCTTTGGGCATCCGCTTGGTACTCCACCCGGATCAATTTGTCGTGCTCAGTTCCGACAAGCTTTCTGTGGTTGAAAACAGCATTAAAATTCTCGCCACTCATGCTTTAATTTTAGATATGTTGGGACAGCCCCGATCGCCCCAGGCACTGATGAACATTCACGGCGGCAAGAGCGATCGCAGTTCGCAGCTCAAATCAGTCATCCGCGACTTGCCAGAATCTATTCGATCGCGCTTAACGTTTGAAAATGACGAATACGCTTACAGTTCTTCGGAAATTTTAGAAGTTTGTCTCGATACCGGCGTACCAATGGTTTTTGACGCCCACCACCACGTCATTCACGAACATTTAGAAAGTTATGACGACCCCAGCGTTGCCGAAATGCTCGAAGCAGCCCGCACAACTTGGTCGGTTCCTGAATCGCAATTAGTACACATATCCAATGGCAGAGAATTTTTTGCCGACCCGCGCCACAGCGATTTAATTACAGAAATGCCTAATTGTTATTATCAGGCTCCTTGGATTGAAGTAGAAGCTAAATTCAAAGAATTAGCTATTGAAAAGTTGCGCGCCGAATGGTTGTCTGCGAATGTTCCACAATTTAGCAGTGTCTCGTAGGGACGGGTTTTACCCACAATAATTTCTTCAAACCAATCATCTCAAAAACCGGCCCCCACCCAACGGTAAATCCAAAGAACAGGCAAGATGCCTGTTCCACAAAGAATGAATTTTATTGTGGGGTGGGTGTCCCGCCCGCCCGGTTTAGTCCGACAGTCCGAGAGGGGTTTTTAACCCATATCTCATAGCTAAAGTCCTCTAAAAGAGCACTAAAATAGATAGATATTGAGATCGTATTTCCAGTCGGTTTTAACTTACATCTTGCACCCTTGTCAAGAACAGGCAAGATGCCTGTTCCACAATAAAATTCATCTCTTGTGGAACAGGCATCTTGCCTGTTCCTAAACAAGTAATTAAGAATGTTGCAATATCTCAGTTTTAACCGACTTTAGCGTTGAGGCAGGCGTTTAAACCCCTGCCAGAATGCCGGATTACCCAACTGTAGAACTGCCGGAATCGGTAAAAACCGCGTTAATACCAACTATAAATTATGTGCGGACGATACACTTTAACTACTTCAGGTCAAATCATCGCCGAATTCTTCAAACTGTCGGAAGTTCCCGACATCAAAGCGCGATACAATATCGCCCCAACTCAATCAGTGGCGACAGTCACAGCTTCTCCAAAGCAAATGCAGCGACAGTTTCAATTCATGCGCTGGGGTTTGATTCCAAGTTGGGCCAAAGACATGAAAATGGGCAGCAAGATGATCAATGCGCGATCGGAAACTGTAGCCGAAAAACCTGCTTTTCGCAGCGCCATCAAGCACAGGCGATGTTTGATAGTCGCTGACGGTTTCTACGAATGGCAACAGCAGGGAAAGAACAAACAGCCTTACTATTTTCAAAAGGCAGACGGCGAACCTTTTGCTTTTGCCGGTTTGTGGGAAAATTGGGAATCTCCCGAAAAAGAAAACATTGTATCTTGCAGTATAATTACTACGGATGCTAACGAAACAGTGCAGCCAATGCACGATCGAATGCCAGTGATTCTCCCCGACAGCGATTGGGAACAGTGGCTAGATCCTTCTGTTAAAAATGCTCAGGAAGTTTTGCCCCTGTTAAAGCCCTATGCTTCCGAAGCTATGAAAGCAAAGGCCGTAAGTGCGATCGTCAACAGTCCAAGTAGAGACACTCCCGAGTGTATTAGCGATCGGCAATAAATCATTGGATCGGACAAAACCGAGATAGTTTGAGTTAGGATCTAAAATGATGTTTGAGCTGTAGCTTTGGTTTGCTAAGGATCAGTTTAACTCAGTTGTTATTTGCTCAAACATTTTTTTAATCTTAACATCAGTTAGAAGACAAAAAATATGATCGGATACGTTACACTCGGTACCAACGATATTGAAAGTGCAGCAAAGTTTTATGATGCTTTGCTTGCGGAAATTGGCGCTCGACGATTTATGGAATTAGACCAATTTATCGCATGGAGTGTTTCTCCCGGTCGACCAGCACTTGCTATTGCAAAACCATTTGATGGTAACAGAGCAACTGTTGGCAATGGAGTAATGATAGCTCTTCAAGTTGACAGTCCAGAAAAAGTCAACTTAGTTTATAACAAAGCGATCGAACTTGGGGCTAAGGATGAAGGATCAGCAGGACCAAGAGGCGTGTTGCCGGGGTTTTATGCGGGATATTTTCGGGATCTTGATGGTAACAAGCTGAACGTGTTTTGTATGATGGGGCCAAACACTTAAGATTTTGATTTTTCGGGAGGCTCGCATAAAACAAGCAACTTCCGCGTGTTAGCTATTAGTTATCAATTCCTAAATAAGAGTTGATAACTAATAACTAATGACTAAGGACTAATGACTAATAACTAAATTAACTCTCGTACATCCGGGCTTCAGCCGCCTCGGGATTTTCCTCGCAATACTCGTCAAAAGCCGTTTTCTCAAGCTTCAGCGATCGCTGGTGAGAAGCCTCAGCCTGCATTTCCTCTACAATATCCCACGCTACCGCGCACTCTCTAGAAGTAGCGCCTTTCTCGGCACAGATAGTTCTGGCATCCGCGATCGCCTGTTCGATTTCTTCCTCAAATAAAACACTTTTCGGCTTCTCGACAAAATCGCTTTTTGTCAAGATATCCGTTACCGAAATAATGCCCAGCAGTTTGTCTTTAATCACCGGAGCTCGGCGGATTCGGGTATTCGCGAACAACCTCGCCACGTATTCCACGCCCAAGTCTGGATTCACCGTGATGCACGGTTTGGTCATAATCTCGAAGACGCGGACTTTCTGGGGGTCTACTCCGTAGGCTGTTACTTTGTAAACAATATCCGTTTCCGTGACAATGCCGTAGGCGTCTTGTTCGTGGCGGCGTTCCACAATTAAAGCGCGCAAACACAGTTCGTTCATCATCGCCACTGCTTCAGCTACAGTTGCCGAACCGCGAATGGTGACAACTTCTGTGGTCATAATATCTTGGGCTTTCATCATCATTTTTTATTGCTTCCTGCTTATAAAGTCTAGTGCGTCCCGATTTGGGGCTGTCCATTTGATTTGCGATCATCATTAGGACTTACCCTCAGAAACCCGATTTCTACTGAGATGTTCCACCATTATCAATAACCCTTCTATGGGCGGGCTCTCCTGCCCAACCCCTACTCCCCACAAGAAAATGCAGTTGTTGTGGAACAGGCATCTTGCCTGTTCTTGACAATGGTGCAACAGATGAGTTTCTACCCAAATGTTGGGTTTAGGAACGATAAATCCGGTCAGTAACCGGGTTTCTGAGAAATCGTGCGATCGCAAACTAATCATAAAACCTTTAACGCCACTCGGGCTGACAAGTTGCCTGAAACAACCGATCGCTCCCCCGGAACCTCCGGAGTCCGCGAGTTCCCGCTTGCATAGGGGCCAGCGTGCGATCGATCGAGCTATAGTGAAGCATTCGGGCGATCGATCCTTGAGCTTGTTCGACTCAGATTTTCCAGCCCCAGTCTCAAAGAAGCAAAAGTTAACACAAACTAAGCAACTGCTTGCGCTCGCACAGATCCCCGCCTCTGATAAACTTGATGGCTGGGAGTGCAAAATAGCACAAGGCACGCATCAGCAGTTGGGAGGATCTAGTTCGTGGACAATGTAATCGGTTTAGAGATTATCGAAGTAGTTGAGCAGGCAGCCATCGCCTCCGCTCGCTTGATGGGCAAAGGCGAAAAAGATGAAGCCGACAGAGTGGCTGTAGAAGCCATGCGGGAGCGCATGAACAAAATTCATATGCGCGGTCGCATCGTGATCGGCGAAGGCGAACGCGATGACGCACCCATGCTTTACATCGGCGAACAAGTAGGTATTTGTACCCGCGAAGATGCCAAAGATGTCTGCAACCTAGATGAATTGATCGAAATTGACATCGCTGTTGACCCCTGCGAAGGTACTAACCTCGTGGCTTACGGTCAAAACGGTTCGATGGCAGTTTTGGCAATCTCTGAAAAAGGTGGTTTGTTTGCGGCACCGGATTTCTACATGAACAAATTGGCTGCTCCTGCGGCTGCTAAGAATCATGTAGATATTCGCAAAACGCCAACCCAAAACCTCAAAATTATCTCTGATTGTCTCGGCCGCAGTATTGAAGATTTGGTGGTGGTGGTCATGGATCGCCCCCGACACAAAGATTTAATTAATGAAATTCGGCAAGCGGGTGCAAGAGTTCGGCTGATCAGCGACGGCGACGTTTCGGCAGCGATTTCTTGCGCGTTTTCGGGTTCCAACATCCACGCACTTATGGGTATTGGCGCAGCACCGGAAGGTGTGATTTCCGCAGCAGCAATGCGCTGCTTGGGCGGTCACTTCCAAGGGCAGTTAATTTACGATCCGGCTGTTGTAAAAACTGGTTTGATCGGTGAAAGCAAAGAGAGCAATATCGCCCGCCTGAACGAGATGGGCATCACAGACCCAGACAAGATTTACAATGCTGAAGAGTTGGCATCTGGAGAAACAGTTCTGTTTGCAGCTTGCGGGATTACTCCCGGAACGCTGATGGATGGAGTTCGCTTCTTTGGCGGCGGCGCTCGCACTGAAAGTTTGGTAATTTCTTCTCAGTCGAAAACTGCTCGGTTTGTGGATACAATCCATATGTTTGACCAGCCGAAATCTTTGCAATTGAATTAGTGATTAGTTAGTGGTTAACAGTTAAATGTTAACAATTAACAGTTAACGGTTAACAGTCACCGATGATTAGCAATTAGCGATAAACTAAGAACTAATAACAGGTGACTGTTAACAACTAAGAAAGAAATAGTGACAAATCACAGATATGAATATTGCAGTCGTAGGTCTCAGCCACAAAACAGCGCCGGTAGAAGTTCGCGAAAAACTGAGCATTCCAGAACAGAAAGTTGAAGCGGCGATCGCCCAATTGCGCGGCTACCCGCACATTCAAGAGGTTGCTATTCTCAGCACTTGCAACCGCTTAGAGATTTATATTGTTACCAGCGAGTCGGAACCGGGTGTGCGAGAGGTTATTCAGTTCCTTTCAGAATGCAGTAAAGTTCCTTTGCAGTCTTTGCGCCCTCACCTGTTTATTTTGCTGCACGAAGATGCGGTGATGCACTTGATGCGAGTGGCTTCTGGTCTCGACAGTTTGGTGCTCGGAGAAGGACAAATTTTGGCTCAGGTGAAACAAACTCACAAACTCGCCCAGCAGTACAAAGGTGTAGGCAGAATTTTAGAGCGCTTGTTCAAGCAAGCTCTCACAGCAGGGAAGCGAGTTCGCACGGAAACTAGCATCGGTACCGGTGCAGTTTCGATCAGTTCGGCGGCTGCAGAATTGGCTCAAATGAAGGGTCAGCATTTAGCAAGCAGCAAAATTGCGATTATCGGTGCTGGCAAAATGTCGCGGCTTTTGGTACAGCATTTGCTCTCAAAAGGAGCTAGCCATATTTCGATCGTTAACCGCTCTGTGCGTGGCGCCCTGGAGTTGGCCGGTCAGTTTAAAGATGCTGAATTGCACCTGTATCAGCTCTCGGAAATGATGCAGGTAATTGCCAGTTCTGACTTGGTTTTTACCAGTACGGCAGCTACTGAGCCACTGTTAAATAAAGCTAAATTGGAATCGGTTTTAGACCCGAATCGCCCTTTGATGTTGGTGGATATTTCTGTACCACGCAACATTGATTCGGATGCGAACGAACTCGCTAATGTGCGATCGTTTAATGTGGACGACTTGAAAGCAGTGGTAGCTCAAAATCACGAAAGTCGCCGCAAAATGGCAATGGAAGCTCAGGGCTTGCTGGAACAGGAAGTAGAGGCTTTCGATCTCTGGTGGCGCAGTCTGGAAACAGTTCCTACTATTAGCTGTTTGCGGGATAAGATAGAATTGATTCGGGAACAAGAGTTAGAAAAAGCTTTATCGCGTCTGGGTGCGGAATTTTCGGAGAAACATCAAGATGTGATTGAATCTTTAACCAGGGGGATTGTGAATAAGATTTTGCACGATCCGATGGTACAGTTGCGCGCTCAGCAGGATATTGAGGCGCGGCGGCAAGCGATGCAAACTTTGCAAACACTGTTTAATTTGGATGTGGATGTCAATCAGCAGTACAGCTAGTTTGTCATTAGTCATTGGTCATTAGTCATTAGTCAGTTGACAGGAAAGCAGTTGGCAGTTGACAGGAAAGCAGGAGTCAGATTATGTCCGGTCAATTACCATGAATAAAAATGCCTCCAACTCTTGCGGAAAAAGCATCGTTCGGGGGGGGCAATTGCTTGAGCCTGATATTAGTTATTATTCAACCAATAACTAATGACTAATAACTAATGACTAATA
This sequence comes from Microcoleus sp. MON1_C1, assembly GCF_036701945.1. Classification (NCBI taxonomy): domain Bacteria; kingdom Bacillati; phylum Cyanobacteriota; class Cyanophyceae; order Oscillatoriales; family Microcoleaceae; genus Microcoleus; species Microcoleus sp. MON1_C1. The sequence continues at coordinate 18,272 of NZ_JAUBRO010000039.1, forward strand.
ACTAATGACTAATAACTAATGACTAAGAGGCGAATTTATCAAATAATCCTACTGATTGTAGGGCTGTGGCTGGTTTTGGAGTTGGCCTCCCGCATTGCGGCAGAAATTCTGTGGTTTCAGGAAGTTGGATATCTTCAGGTTTTTCTGTTAAAGCTGAAAACTCAAGGGTTGCTGGGGGCGATCGCAATTGCTGTTTCTTCTGTCTTTTTGCTCGGAAATTTGGCTTTAGCCCGCCACCTGCAACATCCCGCAGAAGAAATGAAATCGCCGGTTGCGGGGGCGCTATTCGCTTCACTGAGGGCTAACAAAACTGGGAAGAATTACGAATTACCTGTTGCGAAATCCCAAATTACCTTTTCCTGGCTGCTGTTGGCGGTATTCGGATTGAGTTCGATCGCAACTTTGACACTAATTCACTGCGGGCTGTTAGCTGCAAGCAGTATCGCCTATTTCGGTATAGCTGACAATTTACCTCTAGCGCCCCTGCAGTTGGGAATTGAGTCAATCCAGCATGGGGCGGTGCAGCTATTTTCTCGCTGGTGGCAGTTGGGCTTGCTGCTGGGGACAATGTTAGCTGTGGTAATTAAGCCTGATTTTTGGCTGCGGGCGATCGCTTTTTTTCTCAGTTTGGCGATCGGGCTTATTTTCGCCAGTCGCTGGACAAATGTTTTGCAATATTTTCACCCTATAAATTTTAACACAACCGACCCTCTTTTTAATCAAAATATTAGCTTTTATGTATTTATTTTGCCAATCTTAGATTTGCTAGGATTCGGGCTGACAGTTGTATTTTTGTACAGTTTAGTATCTTGTGCTTTAACATATTTGCTGTCAGGAAATAGCCTGAGTCAAGGGATATTTTTGGGGTTTTCTCGATCGCAGCAGCGGCACTTGTACGGGTTGGGTGCAGCTTCCATGCTAGCCCTTGCATTCCGCTACTGGTTGGGACGCTACGCATTGCTATATTCGCGGGGAGACGTTACTTACGGGGCGAATTATGCTGACGTGATGGTGCGGCTGCCCTGCTATGGATTGTTGAGTATTTTGGCAGGGGCGATCGCACTTTTGATGCTGTGCCAGGTTTACCGACTCAAAATTAAAAATGAACTCATAAAAAAGATTATTTTAGCGTGGATAAGTTTAAGTTTTTTGGGAAGTTTGCTACTGCCAACAATTGTGCAGCAACTTCTAGTTAAACCCAACGAACTAGCACGAGAAAAGCCGTACCTCAAGCGCAGCATTGCCTTTACTCAAGAAGCCTTTGACCTCAAAGAAATCGAAATAAAAACTTTCGATCCCGCCGGGAAACTTACTTATGCAGACTTAGAAAAAAATAAACTTACTATTAGCAACATCCGGCTGTGGGACAAGCTGCCGCTGCTGCAAACCAACCGACAGTTACAGCAAATCCGACCTTATTATACATTTCCTGATGCCGATATCGAGCGCTACACAATCAAAAATGAAAACGCAAAAAAGGGAGATTCTGAAAGCCAACAAGTGTTTCTGGCAGCGCGGGAATTAGATTACACAGCAGTTGCCCCCGAAGCTCAAACTTGGGTGAACGAACACCTGGTTTACACTCACGGTTACGGCTTTACTCTTTCTCCGGTAAATACAGTCGGTGTCGGCGGTTTACCCGATTATTTTGTCAAAGATATTGGAGTGGCAGCCCAGAAAGGAGAGACTGCTTTAGAAGTAACGAGCGATCGAATTCGCGCCAGTATTCCGATCGGCTACCCGCGAATTTACTACGGCGAAGTAACTGATACAGACGCGATGGCGCCCACAAAAGTCAAAGAATTCGACTATCCCAGCGGCGAAGACAATGTTTACAATACTTACAGCGGTAGGGGCGGAATTGAGCTCGGTTCTATGTGGCGGCGCTGGCTGTTTGCTAATTATCTCAAAAATTGGCAAATGGCGCTGACGCGCAATTTTACCCCAGAAACTAAATTGCTGTACCGCCGAAATATTAACAAAAGAGTCCGGGCGATTGCTCCTTTTTTACGCTACGATTCCGACCCGTATTTAGTAGTAGCAAACGCCAATCTTAGCAATGAAGATATAGAAAAAGAAAAAGATGAAAATGGCAACGAGATTAAACCTTCACCCTCGGCCACTGATAAATCTCCCAACTATCTTTACTGGATTATCGATGCCTATACAGCGAGCGATCGCTATCCGTATTCTGACCCGGGAAATCATGAGTTTAACTACATCCGCAACTCCGTTAAAGTAGTGATTGATGCCTACAACGGGTCTGTTCACTTCTACGTTGCCTATCCCTCCGATCCGATTATTAACAGTTGGATTGCTATCTTTCCCGGACTCTTCAAACCCCTTGACAGAATGCCTCCGGCTCTCCGCAAACATATCAGATATCCAGTAGATTTGTTGAGCATTCAATCCGAACGTTTGCTAACTTATCATATGGATGACCCGCAAGTGTTTTACAATCGGGAGGATTTGTGGCGAGTTCCCAATGAAATTTATGGCAGCGAACAGCAGCCCGTAGCACCGTATTATTTGATTATGAAGCTGCCAACTGAAAAAGCCGAAGAATTTATTTTGCTGCTTCCATTTACACCAGTAAGTCGCAACAATTTAATTGCTTGGATTGCAGGGCGATCGGATGGTAGCGAGTACGGAAAATTGCTGCTGTATTTATTCCCCAAACAGCGATTAGTTTACGGCCCGGAACAAATAGAAGCTTTAATTAACCAAGATCCGGTTATTTCCGAACAAATATCTCTCTGGAATCGCCAGGGTTCCAAAGCAATTCAAGGAAACTTATTAGTAATTCCCATTGAACAATCTTTACTGTATGTGGAACCTCTTTACTTAGAAGCCGAGCGCAATAGTTTGCCCACTTTAGTCAGAGTTATTGCGGTCTACGAAAACCGGATCGTCATTGCAGAAAATCTCGACTTGGCACTCAAGGCACTTTTTCAGCAACAATCTACTAATAAACCCGCAATTATTCGACCTGTAGAAGGAACTGAACCAGCTTTAAAGAATCAATGAGCTGCCAAGAACGCTCTTGATGCACAGAGAAGAGACAGCGAAAAGATAAGAGAAAGAGAGAAATTTATTTAGGTTTATGGGTCTGAGGTGATTTACATCTGCGTGTTTAACTATGACATTTATCATGTAAATTACTGCGATTTCTGTTCGCTAGCAGTTTTGACATCCTGCTAACAAACATCGGCATAGGGCCACATCAATGTCTCATCTCCTCCAAAATCTAGTTTCACTGTCACGTCATAACGGTTAATATGCGTGATCTCGCCAGTTTTGCCATTCAAATACAATTGTTTGGGATTGTCGGCGAAAATTTATACCCTTTGATTCCACAGCGGCAGCATCTGGGTAGAAGAACCCTGAAACGAATTTTTGCCTTAGATCGCATAGCTGCCAATCAAAAATAATTACATTGAAGCTAGGAAAAATACAGTACAGAAACCCACAGCTAGCAGTGTTTTTTGTTGCAAAAAATTGGTATGAACGCTCGCGATTCCTAGGATGATAGTTCCGAAAAATAAAAGACTTGCCACTAACAGCCCATCTCCCATAAACTTGCTACAAAAAAACATCAGGGCTATCTCAAAACCAAATAATGCAGCTACCCAATTCCACCCAGCTAGCAACGATGCAGATAGTAGTCAATTCATTGCTACAGTAAGGGCGATCGCCATTGCTATTGCCCCAACTGGTGCTGCATAATCGTACTGTCTGAAGGGAAGAAGAACAAAAAAGACTAAAGCATAAGCAAAACCCGCAACAGCCTGTGCTAATCCACTAATGATTGCGTTCCAGTTCAGCATGGCGATGGATTTTGGGAGCGGTAAAGTGAAGCGTTCATCTTCTGTTCTGATAGTAGCCTTTGAAAATCCCCAGCGGACTAAGGCCAGGAACTCTAACCGTAGGATGCGCCACAAGCAGCTTACCGCTATATTTAGGGGAGGGAACCGATTTGTTAACCAAGCGTGCTATCACAGTTTCCGAAGGTGCAATATTAAGGACGATCGAAGACACCAGTCAGCCGGATCTGAAGGGAGAATTTTCAGACAACCAGATTATTTAGGGTCGATCGACTTAACAAATTGTTGCACAGGCTGTGGTAGAGCCGGCACAAAAGTCTTTCTAAAACCCCTAACATCGAACACTCGCCACAAAATACCCACCGCTACCGTTAAGAAAAATAACGCTCCCAAAAAATTGAACACAGTAGACAGAAAACCGCTGTTCCTTTTTTTCGGAGGTGTAATATGTTTCATGCGATATACAGCCGGCTCGTAATCTCTCGACTCCTCGCGACTGCGCCGCGGCGTTTTGGGGCGCGAACTCGCACTGCGCTTCTCAGTCAAACCCGTTTTATTAGTTTTAGTAAAACTGCTGGCCGACTTCAATTCAGAAGCGCCGCGGGTTCCCGTTAACTGGCTAGCAGAAGCCCCCGTTTTGCCTACAGCAGCATCCTGAATTCTGCTGTTAGGGCGCTGAGTCGATTTGCGTTCTGCGAGGGTACGCATCAAACTTTGCAATTGCTGAGTCGCCGCCGGCGGGCGTTCTCCTTTCCTCGCCCAATTTAACAGCATCGCCCCGGTAATCCCGCAGAGATTCGTAGCGCCTACAGAAGCCAGCCGCTTCAGCAGAGGCTGGCTGTTGGAAACAAAAATCACCAATGCCTCCGGGTGTTCCTGAGCCAAACCGTAAACGCACTGAGCCGTCGCCACCACGAGCATTGCTGGCTTGCTTTGATTTTTGATCGAAGGTTCGAGAGCTCGGTGTGTTTCCTGAGCGTCAGTTGCAATCCAGCCACTGTCGGCAAAAAATCGCATAAACTCTCTAGCTACTTGCTCTTGAGCTTTTTCTACCGCTTGCCCTGTCAGACGATCTATTTCGTCGTACACTACTTCCGGGATATAGCAAGTTCCCACCTTGGCATATTCTTGCCACACTTGGGTTCTGCCAGTCATTAAAACATCTGCATCAAAAGTTACCAATACAGGAGGAAGTTGATTAGCCATGACTTTATCCTAGAGGCTCAGATAAGTTATTTAAACTTAATCGCTCAAGTTTAAACAAATTTTGGGTTATAAAAAAATCAACTTTTGGTAGTAGATAAATTGCCCTGGGCGCGGGTCTTAATTGGAAATTAGTAGTTAGGAACCAGCTCGCCCTTCAGTTCCCCAGTTCGATCGCTCAATTCCTAGATTCCACTAATTTACCGCAACCCAAGAGCCTATTACCAGAGATGCCCGACTACTGTTAGTTCCCGATTCCCAGACGGCCAGCCATTGCCGGAGTCAACGGCAACAGCGCAGCAATCATCAAGAACAAAGCTAGCAAACCCAAAGCCGCGCGAGCGTCGTCAGGCTCAGTCAGCTCGTTGAGGCTCGGCCGCTCCAGATTTCGCTGTAAAATCAGAATCACGATCGCCCAATACAGAGCCAAAGGATTAACTAAAGAAACGATGGCCAGCACCACAAAAGTCGCCAAAGTAGTGCGACTGGCTATTTTCCGACCGTAGATTGCTTGCACGATTCTACCCCCGTCCAACTGTCCCGCCGGCATCAAATTAATCGCCGTTATTACCAAGCCCAACCAACCGATAACTACCAGCGGGTGAACGTCAACAATCTGCTGCTGCAACGCCGAACCCAAAACCACTTTTGCCAAAGTTCCCACCAAAACCGATCCCTTGAAAAATTCTGCGGGAATTTGAAACAAACTGCCGGGGTGAGACAGCAGCAAACCCGTTACCAGCATTAGCAGAGAAACTATTCCCCCAGCCGCTGAGCCGGCAAAAGCGATGTCAAACAAAACTTTACGGTTGGGCAGCAGCGACTCAAAACGGTCGATCGCTCCAAAACAACCTATCTGCAAAGTTGGTATAAAAAACGGCCAACTCAAGCGAACCTTGTACCGATTTGCCAGCACTCTGCGGGCAATTTCCCCAGAGCCTAAAACCGCCCAAATTCCGGCTGCAATTGGCAGAACTTCTAGATATCTAGCCGGCGAGTTAAAGAAATCGAAACTTAGCAGCAAACTGCCTGTCTCTAAGCTAGTAGCAATTGTTGCCAGCAGCAGCACGACTGCTAGGATTTTTTGAGACACGGTTGTTGGCTGCGGGTCGTTGGTGCTGGGCAAGATAATAACTACGGGCTTGTCGTCCTGATTTTCTACTAAAAATAGGCGGTAGCGATCGTTTAATTTTTCTTCCAAACTGGCCGTCAAACGTGAGTGTACTTGTTCTGCGTCTCCCCGGAGATTGCCTTTGAGAATTACCCCATCTTGATAGGGAATAGTTTCTGTGGCAAAGAAAGTATCAATTCCAAAGATCCCTTTAATTGCCTTCAGGTCTTCAACTGGAACGGGAATTATTTCTGATTCCTTATTCGCAGGCGAGGATGTCACGATCTTAATGGTTTCTGGGCCTGGTGTTCCCTGCGAGTCAGGAGCGGAGAAAGCATCGCTTTGAGACTTTACCTCAGCAGCATCCGGGCGCGGGAGCACTGTATCCGATGCAGCCTTACGCAATTGTCGGCCCAGATAAATGTACAATCCCGTGGATGCCACGAGCAGCAACAATACCGCCACTAGATTGAGGTAAATTCCGGCGGCGAACAAACCAAAGAACAGCAGCCAGGGACTCATCAGCGCAACAGACTGCAACCAAGCCAAAATTCCCAGTTTGCCAAAAGGTCTGGCGCGATAAAATCCCCAACCCAGAATTCCCATAGCAACCAATACGAGCGCAATTGTTGCCGTATTTTCCGATGCAACTATAGGCATTCCGGTTGCTTGCGCCAATAGGGGCTTTAATCGGTCGATCGCGCTGCGGTCGAGTAATAGCATTAAATTTTGGGGAATATGAAATAGAGTTGTTGGGAACATATCCAAACCTATCGGAAACTAGCCTGATTACTAAGGATAACCCCTGAGGGCTACTCGGCCCACAACCTGCTGCTGGTGCTGTTTGAACATCGCAGGAGCTAGGCTATTGACACAATAGACTTTTTATGATACCACATCGGCTGGGGCAAACCTCTACTCAGAAGGGTAGCAGTGTCGATCGCCCAGAAGCAGGCAGATTCGCCCAGTTTGGCAGGCGGGGCTTTTTTAAGGATTTGTTTCGGATTCGGGCATCGGAAACAAATCCGAAGCAAATAAGATCTCAGCCCCTCTTTCCTTGGCGGTAAAAAAGTGCTGAAACCCTTGATATCATTGAATTTGTGTAACGGGTACGGCAGGACTTGAACCTGCGGCTCGCTGCTTAGAAGGCAGCTACTCTATCCAACTGAGTTACGCACCCAACTCAAAAATCGCTAACAAAATTATTGTATCGGTGTAGTGTGCGATCGAGCAAGTAAATTATGTGATGACTTACGCACAAAGCGCTTTGATGTACAAAAATATGGCGTGCAGCGCGATGGTTCGGGAAAAAAAACCAAGGTTATGAGAGTGTCTGTGCCTCCAAGAGTGTATCTGACAAAAGCTGGAGGGACTCACCTGCAAACAGCACAATTGTAAATTTACAATCAAAACTAGGTAGGACGTGAACTCGGGTAAAGTATTTAGAGGTCGAGGTGAAACCCAACTATTTGGTCGATCGGATCTCTCTCCCAATTAAGACGGAACCCAGACAGCACAAAAGTCACAGGTGCTTTTTCCCAGATTTCTATTGGTTATGTTAACATCCCCTAGTGGCAAAGCCTAAAACGCTGACCGCATTATCTAAAAACCAGAGCTCGTTCCCTGATTTTAGGTAGGAGTTGAGACAGAATGACTAATTGGCTGATGTTTAGTTATGTTTGCTAACATTCTGCTCGACTTGATATTTAATAAAAATGTGGTAGAACTAGATTGAAAGACTCAGGTGAAAATCCCTGATGGTACGGAGCCTCTATATAAGCTTCCTCTACGGCATCAAAGCAAAACAGTCAATCGCCCGCTCGGCACGAGCGCGAAAATCAAGCGTTGCCAGTACAGCAGTCGTAAATTGTGCGCGGGGGATTTTCCTTCGTGCATTGATTTATACGCCAAGGCTGAGAGACAATCTCAGCTTAGATATTTGTTAGCATTTGTTAGCAAAAAAGTATCGGAACGCTTGAGGAGAGAACCATCTCTGGGTGATCGGGAGCAATCCTGCTAATTTAAGTGGACTCGCTGAATCAAGAATCCCTTCGCCTTTAGGCATCGGGAGTGTCAAAAGCACAGCACCTCGGCCATGACAGGAGTCAAATCGCAGTGTCATGTTTATTCTGAAACGGCAGGATGTTGAAATAACCAATTATCAACACCCAAAACGGGATCAACAAATTCCCATTCTCAATTATCAGGGGCAGACTTTTCGCCTGATCAGCGCCTTCAACGGCAAGCAAGCAGAAGACGCCAGAGCCTTGTGGCGGGACTTAACCGACAACCGAGGCAAAGCCTGTGTTCTGCTAGAAGAGCCGGATAGATATAGCGTCTGGGGAAAAGTCCGTTTAGATCAGCTTGCCGGTGAAGAACCGGCAGGTAATGAAGCAGCCAAAGCACCGCTGTTCGCGCAGGGTTGTCTGCTGCTGCTCCAAGCTGTTTACTTCGATGTAGAAGACCTCTTAGGCGCAAGGCAAGCCACATCGTTTCAGAAAGATATCGCCAAGGTATTTCAGCAGGGAAACTTCCCCCAGGCAGACTCCCCTGATGCGATCAAAAATTGGCTAACCGTTAGTCCCTTGCAAAATCACAAGGTTCCTGCTTGGCAAGAGCAGCATCTCAAGACCTTATTGCAAGAACTCCACCGTTTGGGGAAATCATATTTTGGCAATACGGACTTCGCTGAGGGAGTCAGCGATGTGCTGCAAGATATGCCAGCCCAGGATCGGACTCAGTTTCTAGATTGGCTGAAACAATCAGCCCTCAACAAATTGTGGATCGCAGGATAGAAAATCTTTGACAATTGCTCAGACAATTGGACTGAGATAATTTAGCTTAGATAATTGCACTGTAGGGGGTAGGGGATATACAGGTTGGATTGCCAACTTGTATTGATCGACCAAATTGTTGATTCGGTTTGGATGCCACCTATGGTCTGGCAATTTAACTCAGTGTCGATCGCAGTCCCCACCCAGAATTATTGATATGAGTGGGGGAGTGTGAAAGCAAAAAAACAGATACCTCAACCTTTGATGGTAGAATTTCAGAGATAGATAGGGTACTGTAAAAACCTTAAGGGTGGAGACATATACCGTATTTCTATCATTATATTTCCGGGTACAAGATCGACTAACGACTAATTTATTGAATTAGTAAATAGATATTATTCTTGCTTAGTCTTTCTAGAGTGTACGAGGGCAAAAGCCCCGACGACACACTGAGGACGCCAGTTATTCCGGAAGCGTCAGATCGAGGTTTTTTAAGGTTTTTTGGCGAAAGAATCCTCATCTCCAATCAAAGATTGAGATGGGGTGCGTTCAACCGCTAGTTAGGTCTCGTGGAATCCCTATGAGTAGCACTTCAGAAAAGTCATCTACATCTTCATCTTTACTGTCAGCTCAGACCCTAGTGATTGCGGGCATTGTCTGGGCTGTCATGGCGCTGCTGTTCTTTTTGCTGTTCAGCGTCCCCCTCTCTGCTGAAGAGGGTTTACCTCTTTGGTACTCGATCGGCACTTATATTTTTGAATGCGGAGCATACTTGGGAGCGGCTTTAGTCTGTTTTAGAAACTGGCAAAGCCCCCACATGGTCAGTGGGCGCAACGTCTGGCTGGGCATAGGTCTGGGGATGCTCTTCTATTTCATAGCCGGTGTGCTGTTCGGGATTTGGGAACTCTATTTCGGTTTAGACCCGGACGTGTCTCCAGCAGATGCCTTTTATCTGGGCAGCTATGTGGTACTGATCGGAGGCATGGTTGTAGCTGTGACTTCCAAGCGGCTGAATCTAGATATTTGGCAGTGGGCTTTGTTAGCGGGAATTGCAGCCTTCGGGATTGCTGTAGCTATTTGGGTTGCTGCACCAGACTCTTGGAGGACCCAGCTAGGAATGGCTCCGGCAGCCACTCAAGAAGTAGTGACAGAATCTGAACCAGCAACCACTGCCACAGGAAGAGCGCCTGCTTTGGAAAATTCGTCTAAGTTACAGGCAAAAGCAGCCGCGACCGATGCTGCATCAGCACCCGAAGAAGAAGAAGCAGAAATCAAAGCTCCCGGATGGGTGATGGCACTCGACAAGCAACTGGCGCCTTACGCCTATGCAATCAATTTGTTTTACATCGTCGGGGACGTTTTTCTGCTGATTATTGCTACTGCACTGCTGCTGGCGTTTTGGGGAGGACGTTTTTCCCAATCTTGGAGAATGATTGCGGCTGCAACTTTTTCGCTTTACATCGGAGATATGTACTTTAAATGGCGCGATACTCAGGCTGAGGGTAGTTATCAAAGCGGCAGTTTGCTGGAAGTCTTTTTTGTTTTCAGCGCCATCCTGTTCGGAATTGGAGCTATCTTGGAACATGACATCTCAACCCGTTCTCGCCAGAGCAGGCGGGAGCGGAATCGTCGCGCGGCGTAGCGATTTGAGATTCGAGTTGCTTTGACAAGCGATGGAGACGCGAAAGCTTTTTTGCCCTTGTCGGCATCTCTGAGCTTGAACTTGAAAATGAAAAATCACAGTTCGCTGACTGCTAGCCTGCGTCTTTTCACGTCTTTTTGCTGGGAAACTTGGCATGACGCCTACAAAACTCTCCGATTCAGACAAACGCGAACTCATCAGGCTGTACCGACAGTCAAACGAGAATACTATCACTCTGGCAAAGCGCTACGGAGTGAGCAGTTCGACTGTGAGGCGCATCCTTCAGGGTGCTTTGTCGGAGCCGGAATACGAATTTCTAGTGCAGCAAAAACAAAAGCGTTTGTCCGATCGCAGCAGTGTTTCTGAAGCGACAGAGGCGGCTACTGAGTCGTCGGCAGATGGCGAAATCGATCCTGTAGCTGTCCCCCTGTCGGAGCCAGTCCCTGTCCAGCCGTCAGCCTCACATTCGAGACCGACGATCCGAAAGCGTTCTGAATCAGTCCCTAAACCAGTTGCAGAACTCGAAATTCGAGGGAATGCAGAGTCGGATTTGGATGTCTCTGATGTGCCAGATGCCGCAGCAGCCCATGTTGCCGATCCAAGCCACCGCGCTGTTGTGACTGGTGAACTAAAGGCAATGCTGCCAGCAGAAGGGCTGCTGGCAGGTGAAGACTTTAGGGATTTCGAGGACGACGACGAGGATGAGGAGGATGATGATGAGGATGAAGACGATTTAGATGACGACTTCGACGAAGATGTAGAGGATGAAGACTCTCTGTTTGAAGGCAGTCTCCTGGGTTCACTATCGTCGGGCGAGTTGATCGAGCTTCGGGGTACAGGACAAATTCAAGTTTTGCCTTTAAGCCAAGCATCTCTGCCCAAAATTTGTTATTTGGTGGTCGATCGGGCAGCGGAGTTAATCACCAGACCTCTAAAAGCTTTTGGCGAACTGGGTCAAATTCCGGCGGCGGAAATTCGCGAGAAAACCCTGGCAGTGTTTGACAATCACCGAGTGGCCCGCCGATTTGCTACTCGCAATCAAAGGGTTTTCAAGATTCCTGACAGCAGTATGCTGCAAAAAACAGCGCCTTATTTGCGAGCTAAGGGAATTACTCGGCTGCTGATTGACGGTCAGGTATATTCCATCTAAGGGATCAAATCTATTTAATATTGTACGGTGTCGGATTCTTCTGGATTTGCCTGAAATTTAGGACGTGAGTTTTGGGAATCTGAAATGTTCCACAGCGGTTGCAGTAGCGCACCTCCGATCAGTCCTGCACTCATGCTCATTGCCAATACTACTCCTACGGGCAGTTGTATCGATTGAAAAAAGATAAAGTTTAAGGATACTGGGGCGGCATTTTGCACTGAGATAATGCCGATCGCGCTTACTAAAATTGCTACTAAAAAACTAATGGCGAGCAGAGGAATTGTTTTCATAAACCGGTTGACAGGCTAATAATTTAACTTGTATACTTGTTTTATAATTGAAATATGTGTGAAATTTTTATTTTGGCAAACACCCCATTATTTAATAATATAGAATAACATTAGGGGAAAAGTCAAGTAGAGACGGAAAAAATAGATAATTTTTTAAATTAATTAAAAATTAAACAAACATAAATAAATTTACACTTCCCAAACTTAAACAACTCCAAGTGTATTGCAAATATATAACTTCCCCAGCAGTATCGATGATTAATGTTCAGAGGCTTTGCCAGAGTTATCAAAAATACGTAAGGTGCGCCCAGCGCACCTCACAATCCCAAGCGCTAGGGGAAAAACCCCCGTTGGAATAGGTAGAAAATTAAACAGGTTCTAACTGAGAAATTACCTTTTCCATGTGTTGGGCAACTTGGCTTTCTTTTTCCACAGAATTGGTTTCCATGTAAACGCGCATCAAGGGTTCGGTTCCCGAAGGCCGCAGCAGTACCCAGCCACCGTCTTCAAGATAAAGTTTAATTCCGTCTTTGCGGCCGATTTCCTTAACGCCGATACCTGCTACTTCTGTGGGGGGATTCTTGGTAAAAGATTCCAAAACGGCTGCTTTGTGGGCTTCTTCTAAGTGCAAGTCCAAACGTTTGTTGTACAGGGGGCCGTCGGCTTCTTTAATGGCTTCTTCGACTAGCTGAGAAAGCGGTTTGCCTTCATAGGCGATCGCCTCAGCAACTAGCATATCAGCCAAAATCCCGTCTTTTTCGGGAATGTGACCCAAAACGCTCAAACCGCCTGATTCTTCGCCACCGATGAGCACCGCAGTTTCCCGCATTTTTTCGCCGATGTATTTAAAACCGACTGCGGTTTCGTAGATTGTTAAACCGTACTTGGCGGCCAAATTGTCCAGCAAGTGGGTAGTTGCGACTGTACGGACGATCGCCCCAGTCAATCCTTTATTCTTAACCAAGTGACGCGCCAGCAGCAACAGTACAGTATTTGGAGTCAAGACATTTCCCAACTCGTCAACAATACCAAAGCGATCGCTGTCGCCATCGGTAGCTAAACCCAAATCCGCCGAATCCTTCTTAACAGCTTCCACCAACTCAACTAACTGTTCCCCCTTGGGTTCCGGCATTCCGCCCCCAAACAGCACGTCGCGGTAGGTGTGAAAACTTTCGACATCGCAGCCGCAGTGTTCCAAAACGCCGTCGAGATAGCCGCGAGAAGTCGAGTAGAGAGCGTCGTACTTCACCTTCAACTTAGCAGAGCGAATCCGCTCCACATCGATCAAAGTATAAAGAAACTTCAGATATTCGGGTTTCGGGTCAAAACTGGAGATTTTATCGTTGTGGCTGCCTTTGGCTGGGGCATCAGAAGCACCAGCAATATTTGCCACAATTGTATCAGTAATTTCCGGGGTTGCCGGGCCCGCGTAGTCGGGGATGTATTTGATGCCGCAGTAAGGTGCGGGATTGTGGGAAGCCGTGAACATCAGGGCTCCTGCAGAGTTGAGATGCTTGGCGCTGTAGGCGATGACTGGTGTGGGGCAATCTCGATCGACCACTTTCACCGTCCATCCCAAATCTGCCAATACTTCAGCCGCCGTGCGGGCGAACTCGTCTGCCAGAAAGCGGGTATCGTAGGAGACTAGGACTGGGCGGTCTTTTGGGTAAGCGGTTTCTAGGTAACTGGCGATCGCCCGGGTGACTTTTCGCACGTTGGCAAAAGTAAAGTCATGGGCAATCAGTCCTCGCCACCCATCGGTTCCGAACTTAATTTCAGTTGAATTGCTGCTAGCGCTCATTTTATCCACTTCCTCTCGTCCTACTAATCCTACCCGAAGCTATAGCCTTAAAGACGTACTGGCCGTGCTGTTTGTGAGGATCGATCGCCCGTGGCGCCCGCATCAACCTCATCCTATCGTTGTAGAGACAGGCTTCGGGCTCCGGGAGAGGACTCCAAAAACTCAGAGTTGGCAAAATGTGGGAGTGATCGGGCTACTCAGTCGCTAATTCCGATTTTGAAGGGTGGTTTGCCGATCGAATGGACGACGATCGATTGCGGGCGATTCCCTACGGGATAGCTTCGCTTCACGGGGAAGCTAAAAAACCGATCGCAAAAAACGGCCCTGGCAATGGTATTAACTAAATGCACATAAATCTGATTCTCATCTCAAATTTAATTTTTTATTTAGAAAAGCCGAGCGTTAAATTTGTTAAGGTTTCCTAACAATCGCCAGACTAAAAATACATTTCTAATTCAGCTATAGAAATAAATTAACCAAAGTTACCCCTAGATCGTGCTGTAGCCTAGCTTCTTAAAGAGATTAGGGCGCTCAACCAAAGCGCTTCAAAACAAAGATAAGGTATTTCAAGCAGCAGTTTTTTTTAAGCAGACTTAACTTTAATTCTCAGCTTTTAAGACAAATTAAATTTATTTCCAGCCTTCTTTATACGTCAAAAAAATAGATTAGGGTCGCGATCACAGGGTGATGGTGATCGATCGCACAATAAATAACGTTATTAACGTGCAGCTTATAAAAGATGCAGGCAGTCGAGCCAAATGGCTTATAGCTTTAAGCGTAATGGCTGATGACTGTCAGCGTAAAAATGCAGAAAATTGTAGTTAACAACGTTAAAAATTAGGGGAATCGATCGGGTGCGACTTAATAAAAAAACGAGGTTTATCATGACGGGTATTTCACAAATATCTTCAAAATCTTTACCAGCAGCAGACAAACTTAAACAGGGCGCAAGTCAGGCGTCCCAAGGTATTACCGGACCGGAGACTGACAAACTCCCAAAAGCTAAAGGGGCCAGCGTTTCTTCCTTCGCAGTTAGCTGGGCAAAAAAATATTACAGTACCGTTGCGACACGAGAGAAGAAAGCGCCACGCCAAATTCTCCCAAGCCTCGATTTAATTAATTTTGAGGGAAATAGAGCCCCAATAGTTGACAAATTGACAGATACCCTGAAATTAGCCAGCGAGATAGCTTGGAGTAGAGTAGAAGCTCTTTTAGGGAAACAAATAGAGCGGCACGGGATCGATAAGATCTTAATTAATCCTTTAGAAATTTCCGCCGACACTCGTACCTTATATCAGAAAGCAATAGACGCTTATGCGGATAGAGAACCTGTTTTCCGGTTGTCAGTGCTCGTGGGAAAAGATATTATCAAAGTGAGGCGAAAATACTCAGAGACAGATCCGTTAGTGCTGGGATTTGTGACAATGGAGTTTCAATACACTAGCAAAATCTTGTTAGGATGTCTTTCGGACTCAGAGCGAGCGGAATTTGCGCCCTACTTAAAAGTTGTAGACGACTACCTGCACATTCCCTACGGAGAGATTAACGAGGCTGCGGCGAATCAGCCCCCGAATTCAAGAGCTCTATTAGCCGTTCAGCATTTGTTGCAGCACACGACTCAGATTGCTAGTGCAGTGTACGATCGAGCTAGTTCCCAGCATCAAGGATACCGCAGCAGCAGCGGGTATTTGAGCGATCGCGAGGTGAAAATTTCTGGTATCCGGGATGTCGAGATTTTTCAAAGCTATTTGTGCTGGTGCGTTTTGGAAGGTAGCATTCACCCGGTACAGCAAGAATTGTTTCCAATTTGCGTGATGTTGTACCCGAAACTTCATGTAAGTTGGGAGTTAGTGCAGGATATGCTGCTGATTTTATTTTGGGAAATATGCGAGCGGCTTCCTGCTGAAGATTTAACGGTATTTGTACCTTACTTGCGTACTGTGACTGAGATGTTTTCCAGCGATGTTTTTGAAAATTAGATAATTGGGAATTGGGAATTGCCTCAAATTTACCAATTGCCTATTTAAAACTAAAAGCTGCGACTGCCAAACATCCCCAACCTGCAATAAAAGCAACTCCCCCCAGTGGCGTAATTGCACCCAGCCATTTGATGTCGCTCAAACTCAAAGCGTACAAACTGCCTGAAAAGATGATTGTGCCGGCAATAAAAGCCCATCCAGCCACTGCAAAAAAGGTTTGAGACTCTTGGGCGCGACTCAAGAGTAAAGCGACGAGTAATAAAGCCAGGGCATGGTACATTTGATATCGGGCGCCAGTCTCAAAAATGGTTAAAGCTCGATCGCTCAATTGATTTTTCAAAGCGTGGGAGGCGAAAGCACCGCCTGCAACCGATAAACCTCCGAATACGGCTGCCGCTGCTATAAAAATGCGAATTAAAATTAGCGTTGACATAATATTTAGTGAATTGGGAAGAAGGAAGAAGGAGCAGGGAAAAACATCTAATTGTTGATATCGAATGTGCGCGGTGCGTGCCTTACTTGTCATTGCCAGCCTCCGCCAAGCAATCGCATAGTAGAGATGTTCACTGGCCTAACTCTGGGAAGGGAAGGTGCGCGGGGCGCACCCTAGGCTGATGAGAAATTAGCTTTTTTGCAGATATTTTTAACCTATTTCCGCACAGCTTCCAGCAAGCGAGAATAGTAAAAGCTAGTGCTAGTCATCGCTGTTCTGTTAATAACAAAACCATTGCTTTCTAAGATTTTGATAATATCAGCTTCGCGGTGCTGGTAAGCTCGGGTAGTTTTGCTCGGGCCGGGGAAAAGTTCACCAATTTTTTTGAGGGCGGTGAGTGCTAAAGTTTTGGGTGCAAAACTAAGAATTAGTCGCGATTCGGCGATCGAACTCAGGTGAGCGATCATTTCTGCCGCCTTATTTTGAGGATAGTGGATTAGCACATCCAAACAAATCACTGTGTGGAATTTGCCGGTTAAAGCTTCCAAATCTTGGGCGGCGAAGGAGATGTTGTAGAGCTTGCCGGGGACTGCTGTCGATCGATCGTAAGCTTCTGCTACCATCTTTTCAGAGATATCGCTAGCGCAAACAATTGCCCCAGCGTCAGCCAGAGGAATGCTCAGAGAGCCTACACCACAGCCAGCATCGCAGACACAAAGCCCGGGCAAATTGCCGTCAGCTTGCAGCCATTTGATGACTGTATCCACCGTTTGCTGGTGGCCGGTGCGGATGTCTAGCTGAACTTTATTGACTTTGCCCTCGCCGTAAATTCGCTGCCAGCGATCGAATCCCGTCGAGTTAAAATACTGTCTAACTATAGTCTTGTCGTCTACCAAATTCATCGATCTGCCTGCTGCTGAGTTATTGCCAACGGTTAGACATTATATAGCAATCCGGTTCGGAAAATGTGCAACTTGCAACAACAGATTTTAGATTGGCGATTTTAGATTTTCGATGAAAACGGCACATCTAAAATCTAAAATCTATCGGGTAATACCAGTTGGTCGATTCCCACTTTTTCTATTCTTTAATCTAAAAGGGTATAACAGGCTAAAAGAGTCGATGCCAAGTCAATTCCTTTGTCGCCGCCTTTAAATTCCAGCGCAACAATTGAGTTGCCGATTTGCCAATAATTCCCGAAATTCCGATCGCCCTTCTCGGAGATTCAGTTGCCAGGGCGATCGCACTTTCGGCATCGCAAATCCCCCACTCCACCAAATTCTGCACTCCCGCCAACAGCGGCAGAGTTGTACCCGCCAAAGTAGCAGATTCCAGCGGGGAATGGTAATCTAATCTTACCCAAGCCGTACCTTTTCTGACTTCAATTTGTCTGGAATCCCAAGGATAAACACCGTCAGGCAAACCCAAAGGAGCCAAAGCATCGCTCACTAAAAAAACGCCTTTTTCATACCTACCAGCGCGCAGAAAAAAATCAATCATTGTCGGAGAAACGTGCTTGCCGTCAGCAATTAAACCGCATTTTACGCCCGGATGAACAATCGCCGCTCCCAACAAACCCGGTTCTCGGTGGTGCAAACTCGGCATCGCATTAAAAGCGTGAGTTACCATTGAAGCTCCCCGCTCAAATGCTTGCTGCGCTTGCTCTGCACTCGCTTGGGAGTGTCCTAGACTGACGGAAATTCCCAAACTTTGCAAATAGGAAATGACTTCGCCAGTGCTGTCTAACTCCGGCGCTAAAGTAATTATTTTGACAATATCGGCACAATCTCCTAAAACTTGCTTGACATTTTCTATAGTCAGCGGTAATAAAAACTCAACTGGGTGAGCTCCTCGCTTCTGGGGGTTGAGAAAAGGGCCTTCGAGGTGAACACCGAGAATTTCCGCTGTTTTGGGCTTAATTGTTGCCGGAGCAGCGGTTTGTACAGTGCGGATATAATCAGCTATAGTCGAGAGCGATCGCCTAAACTTATCCAGCGAAGTTGTCACCAAAGTCGGCAAAAAAGCATCGACTCCCTGATTCCACAAAAATTGACAAATTTTCGGCAACATTTCCATATGCTTGCTTTCTAAATCGGGAAAAGCAAAACCTAGGGCGCCGTTAATCTGCAAGTCAACACCGCCTAGAGAAAGCCAATCGCCTGCTACATCAAGCACTTGCAAATCGGGAGGACAAATCCGTTTAAATACGGCGTCCATCGGGCAAACTTCTTGAATGATGCCCATTTCGTCAACAGCAAGCATCTGCAAATCCTTGCAACCGGGGAGGCGAACATTGAGAATATCTGTGCGGGCGGCAGTTGGGGTTGTGGCTTCAGTCATCCGATTTTAGATTTTAGATTTTAGATTTTAGGTTTAATATTCGCTACGGATAAATCCGGTGGCTGGCGATGAGGAGGGGGAGCTTTTTGCTTTTGGCTGGCTCCAGGGCTGCTCAGACGGGGGCTTGTGGCAAAATTGCTTTTAAGGGTCAGTTTTGGTACAAAATATCTAAATTTGAGTTAACGCAATCATTTAAAATTAGCATTTATCTGAAATCTCAAATCTGAAAATTTTATGAATCAAGCGACAGTTGGAATTATCATGGGTAGCGATTCGGATTTGCCAACCATGAAAGATGCGATCGCAGTTTGCGAAGAATTCAGTGTTGCTTGCTCCGTGGCGATCGTCTCGGCGCACCGTACCCCCGATCGCATGGTGGAATACGCCCAAACCGCGCATCAACGAGGCTTGAAAGTCATTATCGCAGGAGCCGGGGGAGCGGCGCACCTCCCCGGTATGGTAGCATCTTTAACGCCCTTGCCCGTAATTGGGGTGCCTGTACCAAGCCGCCACCTGCAAGGGGTAGATTCGCTGTACTCGATCGTGCAAATGCCAGCGGGGATACCCGTAGCCACAGTGGGGATCGGCAACGCTAAGAATGCTGGCTTGCTGGCAGTTCAGATACTGGCAGCTCATCAGCCGGAATTGCTAGATCGAGTCTTGCATTACCGCAAAAATTTGTCTGAATCTGTACTGAAAAAACAAAATCAATTAGAAGAGCTAGGCTATCATAACTATCTCAATCTCAACAAATAATCCATAAACTTTTGTAGTAAGATTGGAAAGTTTTCCGAATATTGCTGAGCTTACTAGCCGTAAAGAGGGTAAAAGTGATTAAAAT
The DNA here is from genome assembly GCF_036701945.1 of Microcoleus sp. MON1_C1. Taxonomy (NCBI): domain Bacteria; kingdom Bacillati; phylum Cyanobacteriota; class Cyanophyceae; order Oscillatoriales; family Microcoleaceae; genus Microcoleus; species Microcoleus sp. MON1_C1. Next base: position 37,660 of record NZ_JAUBRO010000039.1, read on the forward strand.
GACTGTCGGAAAGAAAAAGTCGAAACAAGTCAGGCGGGATGCTTTAAATTTGCCAGCAGCTAAAGTTTTTACGAAAGTCAACAGGTTGAAGAAGTTACAACGGGCGATCGCCCGCCTCACTCCAAGTTGGCAAGCCTGCATACCAATAGCAGCAATCATCGTCTTGGTGTGGGGATATGCGGCGGTAGCCCAAACAGCTCCCGCGCCAACAACCGAGGAACAATTAGCAAGCCTTAAGGTGGGCATGGATACCATGTGGGTTATGGTAGCGGCGATGCTAGTGTTCTTTATGAACGCGGGTTTCTGTATGTTGGAAACCGGTTTTTGCCGCCAAAAAAATGCGGTTAACGTGTTGTCCAAAAACTTGATTGTTTTTGCGCTTTCTACGATCGCATATTGGGCGATCGGCTTTGCCTTAATGTTCAGCGACGGCAACGGTTTTATCGGCACCAGTGGCGGATTTTTTCTTTGGAATGTAGCTGACAACAGCCCCGCCACAGGAGACGCTTATCAAGGCATTTTCAGCGCATTAAACTGGACGGGAGTTCCCCTCAACGCTAAATTCTTTTTCCAGTTAGTGTTTGCGGGAACTGCTGCGACGATCGTTTCGGGAGCAGTTGCAGAGCGAGTCAAATTCATTGACTTCTTAATTTTCAGCTTGCTGCTAGTAGGCATTGCTTACCCAATTACCGGACACTGGATTTGGGGCGGAGGCTGGCTGGCAGACGCAGGCTTCTACGATTTTGCCGGTTCGACAGTGATTCACTCGGTAGGCGGTTGGGCTGCTTTGATGGGAGCGGCATTTTTGGGGCCGCGGATCGGCAAGTACCGCGACGGCGATACTGTGGCGATGCCGGGACACAATATGAGCATTGCTACCCTAGGCTGTTTGATTTTGTGGTTGGGTTGGTTCGGGTTTAATCCCGGTTCGACAATGGCACTCGATCCAAATGCGATCGCTCATATTGCGCTCACCACCAACACCGCCGGTGCCTTTGGGGGAGTTGCTGCAACGATTACAGCTTGGCTGTACCTGGGCAAACCCGACCTTTCGATGATTATCAACGGCATCCTCGCAGGCTTAGTCGGGGTAACAGCGAGCTGCGCTTGGATCAACATCCCCAACTCGGCCATTATCGGCACGATAGCCGGTATCCTGGTAGTTTTCGCAGTAACTTTCTTCGACAACTTGAAAATTGACGACCCTGTAGGCGCAACTTCAGTTCACTTAGTCTGCGGCATCTGGGGAACTCTGGCAGTTGGCTTGTTTGCTGACGGGCCTACAACTGGACTTTATACCACAGGCCCGGCAGCCGGATTGCTTGTGGGCGGAGGTTTCGGTCAACTCTGGAACCAGTTGGTCGGCATTATCTCTGTAGGCGGGATGACCGTGCTGCTGAGTACGATTTTTTGGGCCGCACTCAAAGCTTTGCTGGGTATCCGCGTTTCTGCTGTAGAGGAGGCTGAAGGTTTGGATATCGGCGAACACGGGATGGAAGCTTACACCGGGTTTGTGAAGGAAACGAGCTTGGACAACAGAATTGAGGGTGGCTACGGCGGTTATGGTGGCGGTTCTGGGGGCAAGACTACCAAACTGTAGAGCGTGCGAAGAGATCGACCAATTCAGCTTTCGTATCCTACATTAGCTATTTATCAGCTAATTCACGCTTTTATTCAGAAAAACCACCATCTGAAATAGCCCCCAACATATGGCTGTCTATCGTTGTGCTCGCGTTTCAATCTTCGATGCGAACGCGGGCATAATTTTATTTTTAGTTGACCTTTAAGGGCTGACATATGGCGTTGCACAATGTGAGGATGATTATGGTGGGGTGTCCCGCCTGCTGTGAAAATACACGCCTTCGGGGTGAGGATCTCATCCCACAAAAAAAATCAAAATCATGCCGCTATTATGCAACGCCTTACATATAGTAGTTTCCGATTGCATGAGATGTGCGCCGGTAATTGGTAATGGGGAATTGAGAATCTGTAACTGACGAGCTTTGTAAACTGGTGTATTGATTAGAGTTTACCGCCAATTGCTTTAAGTTCTTCAACGATGCGCTTGTTCTTGGGATTCCTGCTGCCATCTAGGCGGGCGGAGACAACAGTGATTATTTCTAGTATATCTTTAGCTAAATCCTCGTCACAGCTAGCATTTTCGGTTTGATTGACAATCACTACCTCTGTCCCAAAGTGTTCGCACAAATTAAAAATTAGTTCAGAACCAAATCTCAGCAGTCTGTCTTTGTGAGTTAATACCAGCCTTTCTACTTGATTGTCTACGATCGCCCTAATTAGATGTTGTAAACCCCGCTTACTGTAATTAACCCCAGAACCCACATCCTCAATGATTTGGAATTGCCAGCCGTGAGATGCACAAAACAATTCCAAAACTTGTTTTTGTCTGTCTAAATCATCTTTTTGGTCGTGGCTGCTAACCCGAGCGTAAGCTATAGTTAAAGCGCCGTTGGGTTTTAAGCCGAGAAGATGAGCTAGGTCATACCGTCTGTGACCGTTAGCGGTGCGTTCCGGTATTAGCTTGCCTTCGGCTTCCCACCTGCGTAACGTGGAAGCGCTCACACCTTTAATTTTGGCTGCTTCTGTTATAGTTAATTTTTTCATTTTTGGATTTTAGCATCAGAACTGAGTAAGTTCGATCACTTTTAGATATATTTTTGTGCAGTCCTGCAGCTTGGACAAATCCGATTGCGGTGCAAGAAAGTTTGGTAGGCAGATTTTTTATGGTAAAGTAGTGCGAAAAAGCAAAGTTCTGCATCGCCGCCCTTGCCCAACACAGCACAGTGCTTGATTCTTACAAGAATTGAGGCTTTAATTGAGCGGTAAAATTTGATGCAGCAATCAGTGCAAATTATTCGGTGTGAGGCCTGCAAATAGCTTGAGTTTATGGAGAAGTTTGGAGGAGGTAGCAGAAGTAGAACTCATAAATCCCTCTTAGGGATGGAAGTTAGCCGATCGAAAGCTGTTCCGGTTTGGGCTTTGCTATCTTTGGTGACGAACGGGGTACTGATATTCACACTTGCTCAACTACTCCTGGGGGGACACAACTTGACAGAAAGCTTCCAGGCGAATGATGCGGTGACGGCAGAAGGCGCCCAGGAACAAATTGACCAACCGGTGAGCTCTGCAAACCCAGTGCTAGACGTGCCCGTTCCAGGACCGCGACATAAATGGACTTACCAGCAGTGGGTGACGCAGTTGGGTCGCGAAGCTGAGGCGGCGGCGGCGAATCGACCCTCAAGGCTGAGTGTTTTGGCTGGGGATTCTCTAAGTATGTGGTTTCCGACCAAGCTGTTACCAGTCGATCGATTTTGGCTGAATCAAGGGATTTCCGGGGAGACTTCCGTGGGTTTGCTGAAGCGGTTGCAGTTGTTCGATCGAACTGTGCCGGATACGGTGTTTGTGATGATCGGAATTAACGATTTGCTGCGGGGGGCCAGCGACGAAGGGATTTTGGACAACCAGCGGCAGATTATTCGCGATTTGCGGTGGGCTCACCCCAATGCACAAGTGGTTGTGCAGTCGATTTTGCCCCACAGCGGGGAACAAGCTACTTGGGAAAATCGCGATCGGCTGTTGGCGATTCCTAACAGTCGGATTCGGGCGATAAATCGGCGGCTGAAAGAAATTGCTAGTTCTGAAAATGTTTTGTATCTGGATTTGTACCCGCTGTTTGCGGATTCTGACGGCAATTTGCCAACTGAACTCAGCACAGACGGCTTGCACCTTAACGATCAAGGTTATCTAGTTTGGCGATCGGCCCTGCAACTGTTCAGTCAGATGCAGTTGAAAGATTAGTCATCAGTGATTAGTTATTAGTTATTAGTCCTTCATCCGTTAGAAAGATGGAGGATGAAGTCATATTGTCCCCAACTCTCCCCCCCTCATCCTCCCACTCTCCCCAACTCAAAACTCTCCCCCTATCCTCAACTCGCCCTCCCCAATTACTCTGCTGTCACGGGCTATGTCAAGTAACGGCGGATAGATTAAGAAATATGATAGTTAGCTCTTTAGTATAGGCTGATACAGAATAACTGTTGGTACAAATGGTGCAATCCAAAAGGCACAGACCATTGGAGAAAGAGTTGACGAATTTAGATGAGTCCGGCTATACGAAGTCGGGGGGTTGAGGATTGGGGAATTATCTATTGAAGATTTGTTCCGCTAAAACAGGGACTTAAAACCAAATAACTATTGCATCTAAAATCCTCCTATCTAAAATCGGCTCGGTCTTCCCTGAAAATTGCTGAGTATGAGAAGGTACAACTAACGTGATCAAAAAAAGTTTAACGATAGGCATCATGGCGCTGTGGCTGTTAAGCGTAGCGCTAACGGATAATGCCTTCGCTCAAGATGCTGCTGGTGCTGCTGCTGCGGTGGCGCCGAATCCGATCGACAGTGGCGATACCGCCTGGATGTTGATATCCTCAGCACTGGTGCTGTTAATGACACCGGGACTGGCCTTTTTCTACGGGGGATTGGTGCGATCGCGCAACGTCCTCAACACCATGATGATGAGCTTAGTCATGATGGGAGTCATCGGCGTCACATGGACGCTGTGGGGCTACAGTTTGGCTTTTGATGTCACCCGCAGCAACCTCAATGATAAAGGGTTTGCCCAAGGACTCGAAACCTTCATCGGCGGCTTGGACTGGATGTTCTTGAACAACGTCACGGCGGACACACCAGATCCGATCGGCTACGCACCGACAATACCCCACCAAGTCTTCATGGTTTACCAGATGATGTTCGCCATCATCACTCCAGCCTTGATTTCCGGGGCGATCGTCGAACGGGTAACATTTAAAACCTATTTCTGGTTCGTGCTGCTGTGGTCTACCTTCATCTACTCTCCTTTAGCCCACTGGGTTTGGGGTAGAGGCTGGCTGCAGGCGATCGGATCTCTGGACTTTGCCGGCGGCACCGTCGTGCACATCAGTTCCGGTGTTTCTGCGGTTGTCGCAGCTTGGATGATCGGGCCCCGCAAAGACCACTTGAACAAGCCCCACACCCCCCACAACGTACCCTACGTCTTGCTGGGAATTGGGATGCTGTGGTTTGGCTGGTTTGGCTTCAACGGCGGTAGTGCTTTGAGTTCTGGTTCTTTAGCAACAGTGGCTTTTGTCACCACGATGATTTCAGCAGCAGCCGGCGGTTTAACTTGGACAATTGTGGAATGGGTGCTCAGAGGCAAACCGACAGCAGTGGGAATTGCTAGCGGTTTCCTCGCCGGATTGGTGGGAATCACACCTGCGGCTGGATTCGTGTTTCCAGTGGGAGCGCTTTTGATCGGATCGATCACTTCGGTTTGCTGCTTCTTTGCCGTTAGTTTCCGGGCTAAGCTGGGATTTGACGACTCTTTGGATACCTTCCCGATTCACGGCGTCGGCGGAACTATAGGCGCGATTCTGACTGGCGTGTTTGCGACTAAAGCGGTTAACGAAGCCGGAAATGACGGGCTGTTTGCCGGGAATCCGGGGCTAATCGGCATCCAGTTGGTAGGCATTCTAGCTACTTACCTGTTTGCGGCTGTGGGCACTTTTGTGATCCTGAAAATTTTAGGGCAGTTTATGGAACTGCGAGTGCCCTCATCTGCTGAAGACCAAGGTTTGGATATCGGCGAGCACGGGGAAGAAGCTTACGGTGAGGATTTTGCCGGCGGTTTCAGTTCGTTTGAATCGAGTTCTCCTTTTGCGCCTAAGAAGATTTGAAGCTGATTTTTTGAATAAGTTCGATGGTGTAGAGACTCAGCTATCTGGGTCTCTAGGCTTTTTTTAAGTTTTTTTTTTAACGAACCGCGAAGGCGCGAAGAGCGCGAAGAAGGAAGAGGAAGAAGGGTTAAGATGAAAGTATGATTCGTTTGATGCCTTCTTTGAGGATGGGAACGTTGAAGTTGCTCAGAAGGCCCAAGCTGTTTTTGGTCATTTTAAGATAAGAGATAACTTGAGCTTCGTGGATGGGAGCGAGCTTTTCTACAGCTTTTAGTTCGACAATGAGGATATCGCCAACCATAAAGTCTAATTGACCTTCGCCGACTTGATGACCTTTGTAGGTGATTGCTACTGGCTTTTTAGGCTGACAAGGTATCCCCCGCATCCGAAATTCAACTTCTAAGGATTCCTGATACACTGATTCTAAAAATCCTGGCCCCAAAAGCCGATGCACCTCAATAGCCGCCCCAATCGCTCTATAAGCCAACTGTTCTACCTGTTGGCCCAATTGTCTCATTCTTCTTTCTTCTTCCTTCGCGTTCTACCCTACGGGAACGGCTTCGCCGAACGCGTCTTCGCGGTTCATTCCTTCTTCCCTCTCATGTGTCGATCGTATAAATAGCATATCCCCTCTTCCCTACTGAGCCAATAATCCCGATCGCACCCCAGGCATTCTAAAATCAAAGGTAATTAACCTAGATTTCAACTCGATACCGCATGGATACTAAAGCTTTTAAACGATCGCTCCAACAGTCTGAAAACTACCACCGCAAGGGTTTCGGACACGAAGCTGAGGTAGCTGGGGTGATGCAGACGGCTTATCAAAGCAGTCTGATCCAGCAAATTCGCGACAATAATTACAGGCTAGAACGCGGCGCAGTTACGATCCGGCTAGCTGAGGCTTTTGGCTTTTGCTGGGGGGTGGAACGCGCTGTAGCTATTGCTTACGAGACTCGCAAACATTTCCCGTCAGAACGGATTTGGATTACTAATGAGATTATTCACAATCCGTCTGTAAATCAGCATTTGCGGGATATGGAAGTTGGTTTTATTTCTGTTGAGAAGGGACAGAAAGATTTTTCGGTTGTCGATAGCGGCGATGTGGTAATTTTACCAGCTTTTGGAGCAAGCGTCCAAGAAATGCAGTTGCTTAATGATAAGGGCTGCAAGATTGTTGATACTACTTGTCCTTGGGTTTCTAAGGTTTGGAATACTGTTGAAAAGCACAAAAAGAGGAATTATACTTCGATTATTCACGGTCAATACAAGCATGAGGAAACTGTTGCTACGAGTTCTTTTGCTGATAAGTATTTGATTGTATTGAATTTCCAGGAAGCTGAATATGTCAGCAATTATATCTTGCATGGGGGCGACCGCGATGAGTTTCTTGCTAAATTTAGCAAGGCTTATTCTGCTGGTTTTGACCCAGATGTGGATTTGGAAAGTGTTGGTATTGCTAACCAAACTACTATGCTCAAAACTGAGACAGAGAACATTGGTAAGTTATTTGAAAAAACGATGATGCGGAAGTTTGGACCTGAAAATTTGAACGACCATTTTCAGAGTTTTAATACTATCTGCGATGCGACTCAGGAACGCCAAGATGCTATGTTGAGTTTGGTTGAGGAAAAGTTGGATTTGATGCTGGTGATTGGGGGTTTTAATTCTTCTAATACTACGCATTTGCAGGAAATTGCGATCGACAAAACTGTTCCTTCTTATCACATTGATTGTGCGGAGCGCATTTTACCCGGAAATCGGATCGAACACAAGCCTTTGGGGCGAGATTTGGTCGTAACTGAAGGTTGGCTACCGGAGGGTAAAATTGTAGTCGGCGTGACTTCGGGTGCTTCTACGCCTGATAAGGTGGTTGAAGATGCGATCGATCGAATTTTGGCGATGAAAGCCGCTGCGGTTGTCTAATTATATTGTTTCTGCACTGCACTGGGAATCATAATTTTCTCAGTGCAGCACTTGCGTGATTCCTCGCTGGTGACATCGCTCGATCGCTCTCACGTAAGCCAAGAGAGTATAATTGCGATATAACCAGATTTGAGATTCAACTAATTTCAACCCATTAATTCTCCGCACTTACTCGATTGCTCGAATTGCTGATACTATTCACCCGCGCCATCGTTCCTGTGAATTTTTCCCCTGCGTCCAACCAATTATTAATTAAATAAAATATTAAAAATTTGCCTTTTTTTTGCGGTAAAAAGCTTGACGCTGCTGGCTCGACAAGGTATTATTTAATAATGGTAATATTGTCGAATTCAAAATTTATGTTACCACTTCCATTATCTAAAATATACCCCAAAAATCAACTTAAATCAATAGGTAAAAACTCCTTTTTTTGCGCCGCGATTTGAAACTGTGAAAGCAGCAGGATCGATGCAACAAAACATGGCAAATAAAGCTTTGTTGGCCACCCTAGATTGTGTGGCGTTGGCCTGAATCACGAGACGCAAGAGAGCAATTTCTGGCATTTCTGGCTTAAGGGGGATGCGAAAAGAATCGAAACTAAGTTACAAAAAAGATCCAGCGCACATTTGAGCCTTAAATTTATAGTCTTTAGCCACCCTATAGGCCCGCGCCAAAAATTCGAGTAGTCCGCATCCAGTTAAAATAAAAAAAGCAGGACTCGCACAGCGACTATTTCATGAAACAATCACTGACTCCCCAAATCACGGCAGGTATCGGAATGGTCGTGGCCCTGCTAATTTTCAATGCGGCAACTTCCTACCGCAACACTCTCAAGTTAATCGAAAACGAACACTGGGTGAGCCACACTCACAAAGTTTTAACCGAACTCGAAGCTACGCTTTCCACCTTAAAAGATGCTGAAACCGGACAGCGCGGTTATTTGCTGACGGGAGAAGAACGGTATTTAGAACCGTATAACAGCGCGCTCGCCCGCATCAACAAGCAAGTAGTCGGATTGCAGCAGCTAACGGCTGACAATAAGCGGCAGCAACAGCGCCTTCGCGATTTGAAAATTGCGATCGACTCTAAATTAGCCGACCTTGAAACAACCCTCAATCTGCGACGCAAACAAAACTTAGCAGCAGCCGTGCGGCAAATAAAAACCGGTAGGGGAAAGCAAATCATGGGGGACATTCGGCAGCAGATAGCCGCCATGACTGCCGAAGAAACTCAGCTATTGCAGCAGCGCGCCCGAGAATCTAAAAAAAGCGCTCATTTGACAATCCTGAGTTTTACCGTTGCGAGTTTAGTAAATTTCCTGTTGATGCTGTTGGTTTACTATTTGGTGAAGCGCGATCGAACTTTGCGGGACAATGCCGAAATCAAGCAAAATCAACTTTTAGACCAGCTAGATCACGATCGCCACTCCCTACAATTAAGCGAAGAACGTTTCCGTAGCGCCATTCTCAACGCACCGCTGCCAATTATGCTGCACGCTGAAAACGGAGAAGTTTTGCAAATTAACTGCGCTTGGACAGAACTCTCAGGCTACGAATACTCAGAAATTCCCACCATTGAAGATTGGACAGAAAAAGCTTACCACAGCCGCCAATCGCTAGTGCAAGCACATATCGATCGGCTGCACCAATTAAACGGCCGCATTTCTGAAGGCGAATATATGATTTCCACAGCCAGCGGCGAAACTCGAATTTGGGAGTTTTATTCCGCACCTTTAGGCAAGCTTTCCGACGGCAGAAGTCTAGTAATTAGTACCGCCCTTGACGTAACTGCGCGCAAACAAGCAGAAGCAGAAATTCGGATGCTCAATGCTACCTTAGAACGGCGAGTCGAACTCCGCACCAATGAACTTCAAGCAGCTAACGAAGAATTAGAAGCTTTCGCCTATACCGTAGCCCACGATTTGCGTGCCCCCCTGCGGGGAATGCAGGGATTGGCTGAAGCTTTATTAGAAGATTACCGTGACATCCTTGACGAACTCGGTCAAGAATACGCCCAGCAAATTGTTAATTCTGGGCAACAACTAGAAGAATTGATCCAAGATTTGCTAGCTTACAGCCGCCTGAGCCGCAGTGATTTATCCCTGCAAGTTTTAGACTTAGAATCTGCTGTGACCGAGGCAATTGCTATGGTAAAAGCTGACGCTAAATCCAGACACGCTCAAATCAGTGTTCGAGCGCCCTTGCCTGCGGTAATTGCCCACCGCGTTACTTTAGTTCAAGTAATAGCCAATCTGCTCACCAATGCTATAAAATTTGTGCAAGGCACACCACCCCAAGTGCATATCTGGGCCGAGGAACTTGAGCTGTCTCAAGAGGGAGAGACAGACAGCGATACAGCGGGAGAATTGGAAAGGGGGACTGTGGGACAGTGGGAACATTCCCAGTTACTTATGGTCAGCCCTGTATTGCCAGTCCCCATAATCCGTCTGTGGGTAGAAGACAATGGTATCGGTATTGCTCAAGAACATCAAAAACGCATTTTTCGGGTTTTTGAACGGCTGCACGGTATCGAATCTTACCCCGGAACAGGTATAGGATTAGCTATTGTAAAAAAAGGAGTCGATCGCATGGGCGGTCAAGTGGGAGTGGAATCTCAAGTAGGACAAGGCAGTCGATTTTGGATACAATTGAGGAAGCATGACCCAAATGCAGACGATTTTGCTGGTGGAAGATAACCCCGTTGATATTCTATTGATGCAGCGGGCATTTCGCAATGAGACTTTTGCTAATACTTCGCTGCAAATTGTCCGAGATGGAGATGCAGCGGTTTTTTATTTAAATGGGGACGGAGAATACAGCGATCGCGATCGCTATCCTTTACCTGCGATAATTTTACTAGACTTGAAATTGCCCAGGCGCTCCGGTCACGAGGTTCTAATTTGGCTGAGGCAGCAGCCGGAACTAAAACGCTTGCCGGTGGTTATGCTTACTTCTTCTAGGCAAACACCTGATGTCAAGCGAGCTTACGATTTAGGGGTGAATTCTTATTTAGTTAAACCAGTCGGGTTTGCTTCTTTATTAGAAATGATGCAGAGTTTTAACGAGTATTGGCTCAACTATACCGAATTGCCGGAACCGAGAGAATTTGGTGGTTTGTAGTGGCGGTTTCCCGGTTTTTCTTCCTCGTTTCCTCGTTACCAGGCTATTTCTGGTAACGACTGAATTAAGTTTTAACTGAGGAATCCCGTCATTTTTAATTTTAAAAGGGCAACATCCAACATTTTATTAGGAGCGATCGATCGGCACTCTAGCTAACAGCCCAATTATAGATTGTTAAAGTGGTACACATTCTGGTAATTGACGACAACCCAACGGATCGGCTGCTTGTCAAACGCGAGTTAGAGCGGCAATTCTCGAAATTGCAAATAACGGAAATTCCCGACGATAGATTATTTGCGGAAGCACTGAATCGAGGCGGATTCCATCTGGTAATTACCGACTACCAACTACGCTGGACGAACGGTATAGATGTGCTTAAAACTATCAAAGCCAGTTATCCAGGATGCCCGATTGTAATGTTTACGAATACTGGCAACGAAGAAATTGCTGTAGAGGCGATGAAATCCGGAGTGGATGACTACATTATCAAGTCGCCGAAGCACTACGTCCGCCTTTGCGTGGCGGTTCGCGGCGTACTCGATAGAGTTGCCGCCTGGGAACGAGTCGCCCGACTAGAAAATCAACTTAATTCTCTGCTAGAACGCTTAAATGTCGGAGTTTTTCGAGCGACTTCCGACGGGAAGCTTTTGGAAAGCAATCAAGCTTTCTTGCGCTTGTTTGATGCCAGCAATTTAGCAGATGTGCAAGGGATTTATCTGCAGCAATTGTTTTTGCAACCGGTAGATTCAGGGGAGTCTCGGTGTCAAAATCTGGAAATTACATTTCCTTTGGCAGACGGTCGAGTAAAATGGATTCGGTTTACTCAATATGTCTACAGCGCAGAAGGTGAAACTACGATCGACGGATTGGTGGAAGATATTACGGAACTCAAGCAAGCTGAACTTGCTTTGCGCGAATTTAATGAAACTTTGGAAGAGCGCGTGAGAGAGCGTACTGCTGAGTTACAAGAAGTTAACGCACAGCTCGAATCGTTTACCTATTCAGTTTCTCACGACTTGCGCGCTCCTCTGCGGGGAATTTCGTTTTTTGCTGAAACGTTGCTCCAAGATAGAAGCAGCGAGTTGGATGCTACCGCCCAGGATTACTTGTATCGGATTAATGACGCTGCAAGTCTGATGAATACTTTAATCGAAAATTTGCTAGAGTACAGCCGCCTCAGCAAAGCTAACTTGCCGCTAAAAGCAGTCTCTCTGAATTTGATTGTGGCTGGCTCGATCGCGCAACTAGAGGCTGAAATTGCCCAAAAACAAGCTCGGATAACGGTTGTTGAACCGCTACCTACGGTGTTAGCCCATCCTGGTACGCTGCTGCAAGTCTTGGCTAACTTGCTCTCCAATGCTATTAAATTTGTGCAGCCTGGGATACAGCCGCAGGTGCGAGTTTATGCAGAAGCTGAGGAGGAATATATCTATCTTTGGGTAGAAGACAACGGCATTGGTATTGAAGAAAAATTTCAAGACAGAATTTTTGGGTTGTTCGATCGCCTGCACGGTCAAGAAGTGTATCCGGGGACGGGAATTGGGCTGGCGATCGCTCGCAAAGGAGTCGATCGGATGGGGGGTGCGATCGGGGTGAAATCGACTTTGGGAATCGGTACCCGCTTCTGGGTAAAATTACGAAAGTGCGAGAGTTGAGGAAGCAAGTTTGGCAACGCGCAGTGAATCGGGATTTAAAAAAAGATGAGGTTCTACGCAAGAGGGTTTGAACAGCAATATTCGGCTGTAGCTCAAAGAATCAATCAACCTGCTGGTTCACACCCGAAGACAGAATAAACAATTAGTATAATGATAGTTAAGTAATATCTTGCACCGTTATACCGGCTGAGCAGGCTTTCCGATCAGTTTTACAACAACTTACTTAATTAATTTGCTTGTGGGCACGCCCCTAAAAAGCTGGTTGAGGATATTACAAGCTTTAAAATATAATAAAATACAAGCAAATACAATAAAATTATTGGCAAGTCTAATTAACCCACCAAGTACATATTCAAATTGTCGAGATTGCTTAAGAACATATTATTAGATTTAAGAGTGTTTGCGCCCATATAAAAACTAAAAGGCTAATGCTATCTATTCTGTTAATCGACGACAACCCGAACGATCGCCTGATGATCGAGCGGGAACTGAGGAAAACTTTTCCCGATTTAGAAATTAAATCCGTTATTGATATCCCAACTCTAGAACACATCCTGGCAGCCGGGGGTTTTGATATAGTAATTACCGACTACCAACTCCACTGGAGCGACGGATTAACTATTCTCCAAAAAGTTCACAGCCGCTACCCGAATTGTCCGGTAATTATGTGTACTGACAGCGGCAGCGAACAAGTGGCAGTCGAAGCTATGAAAGCCGGCTTAAGCGATTACGTGTTCAAAGGGCGGTACTTAAAGCGGCTGGCGGGGGCCGTGGGCGAAAGCTTGAAAAAACAGCAGTTGCGCGAGAACTACGCGAAAACGTCGGCGCAGTTGGCAATTTCGGAGGAAAGGCTGAGATTGGCGATCGAAGCCTCGAAAATGGGAATTTGGGATTGGAATGTATTAACTGGCGAGGTCGTTTGGTCGGAGGAACAGGAACTGTTATTCGGGTTGGAAAAAGGCAGTTTTCCGGGAACTTATGAAGCGTTTTTTGCCTGCATTCACCCGGATGACCAAGCCTCGATCGCCCGCGCTCTTGCCTTTGCTTTAGAAAATAAAATAGAATACAAGTACGAATTTAGAGTCCTTTGGCCCGATGGCAGCTTGCACTGGATCGCGGCTAGGGGCAAGTTTTTTGATGATGATACGGGTAAATCGGTGCGGTCGAGCGGCCTGGTTTGGGATATTACGGAGCGCAAATTATCGGAAGCGAGGGTGCAAGAAAGCGAGGAAAATTTGCGCTTTGCCCTAGAAGCAGCTAACACGATCGCTTTTACCTGGGATGTGGCATCGGGGGAAGTCCGCCGTTCGTCCAATGCCGAAACACAGATGGGTTTGGGCCCAAACAGCACCTTTGGTACTTTTGAGCAAAAAAAGAATGCGGTGCATCCAGAAGACCGTGAAAGGTTTTTGGCTGATGTGGATGCCGCACTCACCGGGACGGGAGTTTACGAGTCGGAATACCGCAAAGTGCGACCCGACGGCTCAGTGATTTGGCTTCACGAGAAAGGGCGGGTGGTTTTTGACGCATCCGGCACACCCCTCCGGCTGTTCGGCGTGGCGATCGACATTACGGGTCGCAAACAGTTAGAATACGACCGTTCGCGCGCGTTGGCCCGCGAGCAGTCGTATTTGCGCCGCCTGCAAAAGTTAACCTCCGCGTCAGTTGCTATCAACTCCACGCTGTCGGTGGCAGAAATACTTCAGTTAGCAGCAGATAGCGCCCGCCAAATTCTCGAAGTCCACCAGGTAGCGGTCAACCTCGACCCTGCCGCCACCTGGGATGCGGGAATTAGCAAGTTTTCCATGTCAGAAAAATACGCCGCGTGGCAAGATTACTGCGAAGAGCCAGACGGTACGGGCATTTACCAGGAAGTTTGCCAGCACCAACAGGCGATGCGGATGACTCAAACTGAGTTAGAGGCTCACCCGGCATGGCGGAAGTTCGGCAAGGCTGCGGGGAAGCACCCGCCGATGCGGGGCTGGCTGGCTGTACCGCTGACGACTCGGGACGGCAGAAATCTGGGATTGATTCAGTTGTCGGACAAGTATGAGGGGGAGTTTGCCGAAGATGATGAAACTATTTTAATGCAGTTGGCTCAGGCGGTGTCGGGGGCGATCGACAATGCCCGACTTTACGAGGAATCTCAGCAGGCAAATCGCATGAAAGATGAGTTTTTGGCAACTCTTTCTCATGAGCTGCGATCGCCCTTAAACGCGATTTTGGGCTGGGCGCAACTGCTGCAGCAACGCAGTTTGAGTCCGGCTGCTACTGGGCGGGCTTTAGAAACGATCGAGCGAAATGCTAAATTGCAAACTCAATTGATTGATGATTTGCTGGATATTTCGCGAATTATTCGCGGCAAGTTGACTTTGAATCCTTGTGCGGTAAATTTGATTTCCCTGGTGGAAGGAGCGCTGAATACGGTGCGGTTGGCTGCCGATGCTAAGTCGCTCGATTTGCGGTTTGCAATAGGAGATTTGGGTTTAGAGACTGCTGAATTTTCCAAGCTTGGGAAGGTTTCTGGCAATCCTGAATCTGAGTTAAATCCGAGATTTTGGGTATCAGGAGACCCTGGCCGCTTGCAGCAAGTAATTTGGAATTTGCTGACGAATGCGATTAAGTTTACGCCGCGCGGGGGGCGAGTTGAAATCCGGCTTTCGAGAGTTGATTCGGAGGTTGAGCTGGCTGTTACCGACACGGGAATTGGGGTTGCACCGAATTTTTTGCCTTACGTGTTTGACTCTTTCCGCCAAGCGGATGCTACGATTACTCGCATTTATAGCGGTTTGGGGCTGGGTCTGGCGATTGTGCGGCAGTTGGTGGAACTCCACGGTGGCACGGTTTGGGCCCAGAGTCCGGGACTGAATATGGGCTCGACTTTTACTTTCCGTCTCCCTGCGATGCAGGTAAATTCGATCCCAGACGAGGAAGCGCAGGTTTGGGCTGACGCTGCTAATTTACTGGGAGTTAAGATTTTGCTGGTTGATGACGAGGTTGATTCGCGGGAATTTATGAGGTTTGTCTTGGCAGATTCCGGGGCCACTGTCAGGGTTGCATCGTCTGCTGCTGAGGCGTTTGAGGTGGCTTCGCAGTTTAGCCCGGATGTTGTGGTCAGCGATATCGGAATGCCGGAGGAAGACGGCTATTCGCTGGTACGAAGGCTGCGTTCTTTGAACACACAGACAGGGAAATTTTGGGCGATCGCTCTGACGGCTTATGCTAGGGATGAAGACCGCGATCGTGCTTTTGCTGCGGGTTTTGACCGACATCTGTCTAAACCTGTGCAACCCGATGTCTTGGTAGAGACTATAGTCCAGTTGAGGCAGCAAGGGCTAACAACTTAAAAAATTCTCTTAATAATTGGGAATTGGTAATTGGAAATTGGGAATTAGGAATTGTGTTTTTAGTGACGACTTTAATCCTCGTAAAACTCGCTCGTACTTGCATTCCTGACTACAAATGTATAATGCTAATTTTACCGGATACAACCTGATTAACGCGACTGGATATCGACGGAATCGCTCAACTGAAAAATATAAAAAATTTGTATTTTTCAAACTATTCAACTTCTTCTTGTGGGACTTTGCTTGTAGCCAGCCTAAGATATGCAATTTCTATGCCGATTAGGTGAGGGGTTTGTGTTAATATGCTAAAATATCCAACAACCACGCGGTAATTAGGTGGACAAACTTCAGACAGATATAGAGGCAATTTACTCTCAAATAGAGGAATTGCGCCTGGAACGCCAGCAGCTTACTATTGCCGATGCTGTCCCAGCCGGTGATTCGCCCCAAGCGATCGCCGATGCTTATCGGCGTCACGCGAGGGAAACAGCACAAGTGTCGGCAGAAGTCAAGGGTATAGATGACGCGATCGCAGCTCTGTCTGCTCAACTGGCTCAGAAACAGCAGCAGTCGGTAAAGTTGCAAAGAATCACTCCCATGGAGCAGCAAGTTGAAGAAGGAAGATTGCTGGCTCAGGGACACGCGGAACGGATTAATGAACTGGCGGCGGAACTGGCTGCGGAAGTGAAGGGACTCAAAGCTATCGCCGACCAAATTAGTCCCAGCTACTGGCAGGTTTATTACAAGCCTTTTATTACTGGTTTTAAGAGTATATCTGTTCCCTACGTGCGATCGGACGGGGATGTTTGGACTATTGTCAATCGAGTAGTTTAGAGAGGCTGCGGGAGCAGAAATAATAAGCGCTCAAGACAATTTTTTCCTGTCCCTATTCCTCAACCTCAACCTCGCAGCAATTGCTTAATAGTGCCGACCAATTCCTGAGGGTGAAATGGCTTGGCGATGTAAGCGTCGGCTCCTTGTTTCATCCCCCAATAGCGATCGAACTCTTCGCTTTTGCTCGAACACATTACCACCGGCAAATTTTGGGTTTTAGGGTCGCTTTTGAGCCGGCGACAGACTTCGTAGCCGTTCATCCGGGGCATCACGATATCCAGAACGACTAAATCTGGGCGGTTAGCCTTGATTTGCTCTAGAGCTTCTACGCCATCACTCGCTACCGTGACGTTGAGTCCTCTACCTTTGAGCAAGTCGGCGATCATCTCCCGCAGAGTGACGCTATCATCAACAACCATAACTGTACTCATAGAATAATCCCTACCAAGTTTCTGGGTTGAAACGTTCACATTAACGTTTACACTAACGTTCACCTTCAAAAGTGTCTTTTCCTGATTGAGATTGCGCTCTGCTAGATGTAGTTTACCCACTTTTGCAGATTTCTCAATCATTTTCTGAGTAATTACCGCAAAATTTAAAGATCAGCGCAATCTCGGTTGACACACAAGGCTATGTCCGTTAGTCTATCATTTTCTTTCTCAAATGGTACTATTATCACAAAATAAGGGTATAGCTTGGTTGTGCGTTTCCGGTTGAGGACGGCGGCGCTCGGCCGCCTGCATCAACATTTGTCTACTTAGGATTTTTCGTACCTAAAGCCGATAGTTTTTGGTCGTAGAGCGTCTCTAAAACGACCGGGCGCTGGCGGTAGCTCTGACCGGTGTTTTTGCAGCCGTTAGCAACGATTCCCAAGACGGAAGCTCCAGAAAATTTTAATTCTTCTAAAACTTTGCGAACTTGCGATCGGTCTGTTTGCCCAATTTGGACGACCATAATCGTAGCGTCTGTGTGAGCTGCGATCAAGTGGGTGTCTGCCAAGCCAGTTAGTGGCGGGGTGTCATAAATTACTAAATCAAAAAATGCTTGAAATTGCTCCATCAGATACTGCATTTTTTTGGAAGAAAGAAGCTTGATCGGATCGGGGGCAATTTGGCCGGCGGTGAGTACGAACAAATTTTCTTGGTTCGGGGCTCGTTGAATCGCGTCGTTGAGGCTGAGATCCGTGGAGATGGCATCGCCCAGGCCACGCACGTTTGGCAGTCCTAACTTAGTGTGCAGTTGCGGGCAGCGCAAATCTGCATCTACTAACAATACTCTCTGTCCGACTGCTGCTGCTGTGGCTGCCAGGTGCAAAGCTACTGTAGATTTGCCGTCTCCGGCTACGGCTGAGCCGACTAAGAGCGATCGAATCGCCGTGCCTGCACTGAGCAAGTGAATGTTCGTGTAGAGCGATCGAAATGCTTCTAAAAATTGATAGTCCAAGTCGCTCAAAATACTTGGTTCTCCAATCTCCTGACCAGTATGTCTAGCTTGACCCGGTTCGACTACTTCCACTTTCGAGTTCGAGCGAGCCGATGTTAGTTTTCTCTGTCTGGCTGGCCGTCTGCGCTTGACTTTCTTGGTAAACGGAATTACCCCGAGTATTGGCAATCTTGTGGCCATTCTCAGTGATTCTGGAGTGTGGAACACAGTATTTAGTACCTCTACGAGCAAGCCGACTGCTATGCCCAGCAGACTGCTTAAAATTACTGCGAGCACTAACTGTTTTTTGGTTTGTTTGACGGTAGCTGTTATAGGGTTGCCGAATTTGTCTAGCGGAATTTCCGGAGGATTTATCAGCACCCAGGGTATTTGCTGCTGAGCCGCATCGATCCGCAAGGCTTCTCGTTTTGCCAAGAAGTCCGAAAAACTCTTAGTAACTACTTGCAGTTCCCGCTGTAAATTGTCGTATTCTCGGGTTGTGACTGAAAAGTTTCTAATTTTTTGGTTGAGAGCATTTTGCAAAGCTGTCATTTCGCGATCGCGCGCTTCAATTTCTTTGATTTGGGTCTCTAAATTTCCCATCACCACTTCTCTTGCTTGTTGGGTGGCGGTTAAAATCAGTTCTTCCCGACTTTTTCGCAGCGCTAAAACTGGCAAACTGTCTTCTCTGTACTGAGCTAATTTTAATGACAATTCGGAGTCTATTCTCTGAATTTGACCTAATAGTCCGCCGTAAGCTTGTCCTTGGGTCATCAGCAGCCCCTGGGGATTATTTTCGTTTAGTAGTTTTTCATAGCTTTGGTAGAGGTTTCGCATCCCTTTTAGCTGAACTCTAATTTCTACTTGCTTGCCCCGAATGCTTTGAACTTGTTCCGACAGAGATTTTCCCTCTAGCTGGGGTTCAAACAAGTTGCTCTGCTGCCGCAGTCTTTGGACTTGCAGTTGCAGAACTTCCACTCTTTCTCGGAGCTTGGGCATCTCCGTATCTATAAATTTAATACCTTGATTAATGCCCATCAGCCGTTGCTGCAAGCTGTAATCTAGATAAGCTTTAGAAATTTTTTCCAATACGCGGTAAATTTTTTTTCGGTTTGAATCTTTGTAGCGAACTTGTAAAATTTTTGTGCCTTGCTGTTTGCCATCTTTCGTGTAGCTGATGCGCTGGATCGACATTTTTGAGATCAGTTCGCTATAGTTCATTTTGGGATACGAAGCCCGCAATTCCTCAATCACTGGCTGCATCATTTTGGGACTTCGCAAAATCCTAATTTGGGTTTCGTAGTCTAGTAGGCTAATTCCTTCTATATTAATTCTTGCTAAGTCGGCAGCTTGGGTGTTGTTTAATTGTTTGGATTGCAAACCTTCAGCCGTGGCTGGTTCTACTAACAGGGAAAAGGACCCTTCATACTCGACCGTTATGCTTTTAGAAGTGGCGACGATCGCTGCTCCTGCGAGGGCGCTCAAAGCTATGGTGGCTGCTGCCATGACCAGGAAGCGACGGCGCACGACCCCGAACAGCCATGACAAGTCTAGCTTTTCTTCTTCTCTCTCCTCTACGAAGTGATCTTTGTAGTTCTGAGCAGATAACTCCGGCAGTTTGCCATTCGATTTGGGGGTGAAGGGTTGGTAATCTTGTCTGCTATCCATATTCAGCCTGGGTATTTTTGAGGTTGATATTTTTGAGGTTGATATTTTTGAAGAGGCCAAGTCGCGGCTGGGTAATCTTATTGTTTAGTTTATTCTAGCCTTTGCCAGGAATTATCCACCTCACCCGCCGCCTTCTTACCTGAATAAAAATCGGAGAACGTTTATAAAATTTAACACTCCCGTAGCTGGCCCGACAGGTCCGATTACAGCGTTCATGCGATCGACAAAATTGACGAGACCCCTGCGAGATACGATAATCATGTCGTTGTTGCGAAGTTGAGGATTGGTTTCTTCGTTAATTCCTTGACTTAAATCGATTTGGATCGTCCGTTTAGTAGCTGTACCGTCGGTATTGAGGCGGACTAGCTCAACTTTATCTCTTCTAGCTCTGGTATTCTCGTACCCAAAAAATCCTCTGGAAACTAAAGCTTGATTCAGCGTGGCATTAGCTGGGAGTCTCAAGGGATCGAGGGATGTTCTGAGTTCTCCTACTACAAAAACGTTAATGCCAGTGGGAGCAAAGTTAGTGCTAGCGAGCACACCAGCTTCTGCGGGGTTGACGATCGTAGCTTTGGGTACGATGATCGTGTCTCCCTCCTGGAGGATGGTATCTTGGGCGCCGTCGCCGGACTCTAGGAACTGCCACAGGTTGACTGGGATAATTTGTTCGCCTCTTCTGGTGACGCGCCGCACTTGGATTTGCCGGATGTCGGCATCCGAGGTGATGCCGCCGGCTAGCTGAATAGCCCGGATGACGGTAGGGAAACCTTCGCGGCTGAGGTCGTTTGTGGTGTTGCCGCCGATGACGACGTAAGCCCCAGGGCGGGTGACTTGACCGACGATGGAGATCGATCGAGGTTTTTCTGGGGGTGGCGAAAAGTTGGCGGTCGCAAATTGACGAGCTTCTGCTTGGTTGAAGTTGGCGACTGTGGGAATCACGATTGTGTCTCTGTCTTGCAAAATGATGTCTTGAGAGATGTCTCCTTCTTGCAAGAATTTCCACAGGTTGACGTTGAGCACTTGATCGGGGCCGTCTCGTTGGGGACGGCGGACGCGGATGTTGCGGATGTCGGCGACACCCGTGACGCCTTCTGCGAGTCTGATCGCTTGGGTGACGGTAGGGTACTGGACACTCGGCGAGGCTCCCGGGCCGGGAGTTAGGGTCATAATGAAGTTTCCGGGCCTGGTGACTTCTCCGATAACGCCGACGTTGAGGGGGCGGGCGGCGACGAGGCTGACTGTGACGATGGGGTCTTTGAGGACGCGACGGTAGGCGTTGCGGATGATGTTGGTGGCTTCTACTAAGGTGCGGCCGCGGACGGAGACCAAGCCGATCAGGGGCAGGTTGACTGAACCGTCGGAAAGGACTTCGTAGCCGCGGCTGAGTTCGGGTACTTCGAGTATTTCTACTTGGATGCGATCGCCACCACCGAGTTTATAGCTTTCCGGCGATCTCGTAACGGGCGCAACATTCTGGGCTTGCTCTGCGCCTAGCGGGATGGGAAGTTGTGCCGGGGTGCTTCTGGCGTCAGCGATGACAGTGGAAGCAAACAAGACAACACCCACAACCGACCGGGCTATCTGTCCTGGAAAATGGGTGTTAACCATACACCACCTAATTTTATTGACTATGATTTATATAAGTGTAGCCTTTTTAGTGCTGGGCAAAAAGCTCATTATTTTAAGCTATCGCCGAAAAAAGGATGCTGTATTTTTGCTGTATGCCTAATTTCTGTGCTAGCGTGGTTGCGGGTTGACGGCTATATTTTATATCTATATAACTTGATCTTGTTTTTGATAAAGGAAAGCAATTATGACTCAACCAGTGTCTAAAGCAAATATGCTGAAGGAGCTGATTTTAGGTAGTTCTTCATTAACATGGATGCTAATTGCTATATTCGCGATGGCAACTATACTATTATTTCAATTTTCCAGCTATAAAAAGATTGGTTTGGCTTTAGAAAAAAGCTTTGCTATTTTATATATTTTCATCTCTCCCGTACTGACACAACCTCCTTTTAATTACTTGCATTTTATTAATTTGAAAGATCCAGAAGGTGGCATTTTAAAACTGCTACCTTATTTCTTTTACCCCTGGGTATTACTTATTTTGTTGTCACGGTTTAAAGACTTTAGTAGCAATTTTATACAGTTTTTTGCTAAATTATTAATCATGAATTCTTTTTTTTTACTTTATACATTACTTCCATTACTGTCTACATTATGGTCCCTAGTTCCTGAAGAAACGCTAAGAGCAGGTCTAGCTTTTTCAGGATTTACTGTTTTCGGGTGTTACATTGCAGCGCAATATAAATGGGAAGATTTATCTCGTTTTTGGCGATGGGGATACACGGCACTCGGTTTGGCCAGTTTTGTAATGAAACCCCCTGGCTCAGGTGATTTTGTAGGCTTAACTCTATCTAAAAATTCTTTGGGGGGAGTCTTAGCTTTATGTACGGCATTTTGGTATTTGCATTATTCTCAAGGAGCTAAAACTCAGAAAGAACGCTGGATTGCTTTGGGAATGATGTTATTTTCATTTTACCTGGTGAGGGCTAATAAGTCTGGCTCTGCTCTAGTGATTACTATCATATTAATAATTGCAGTCTCCTCGCTAAATTTTCTAAAAAATTTAAGTTTTCAGTGGGCATTTACGGCGATTATATTTTTCCTGGTTTTCAGCATAATTATGACTGTTTTTGTAGTAGACAACCTAGAGGATATTATTGTAGGTGGGTTAGGCAAAGACTTGACTCTAACTGGGCGCACCGAATTCTGGCCACAGTTAATGGATGCGGTCAACCAGCGCCCCTGGTTTGGCTACGGATACGATGGATTTTTTCAACAAGATAAGTTAGGCTCGGCTACTCCTGCTTATTTTATTTATACTCCTAATGGATTTCAACCTAAAAATCCTCACAATGGGGGGATCGGTATCTTGTTAGCATTCGGTTGGCCGGGATTAATTCTAATGATGACTTCCTTGCTGCTCAATTTAGCTTACGCAGTTCGGTATTTGAGTCGTAGCACGCTGGAAGAAGCGGGAATACCTATTTGTTTTCTAGTGTCTATTATTATAAGCAATATCACAGAAGGTTATATTATAGATATAGGAAATCCTTGGCTGAGTTACGCAATGTTGACGGTTCGACTTGCGATAGATAATGCTAACAATAGTTCTAACAGTAGCACCAGTAACCCTCAAAGGCGTTCTTTAGCTCGCACTGTTTATTGAAGTAACCTTTATTGAACGGATCGTGAGTCAAGTTGTGGTATGTTGTTATAGGATCAACCAGTCTAATTCTGCGAGATTGCCGAGCCTGCCAGAACCGCGTTTGTGTTTTGTAAAGATTTAAAATATTCTGATGCTAGATAAGTTAACTGCGGTCAGTCAAAGGCTCGCCCCTAGTCTGCGCCAGGTACTCAGCAACATAGCTTGGCTGTTCACTGACCAAATCTTGCAGATGGGTCTAGGTCTGTTTGTAGGCCTTTGGGTGGCTCGCTATCTTGGTCCGACACAATTTGGATTGCTCAACTACGCACTCGCCTTTGTGTCGCTGTTTAGTTCGGTAGCAACGATGGGCTTGGGTACTCTGGTAGTGCGGAATATCGCTCGCGACCCCGAATGCAAAAATGAGACCCTGGGAACTGCCTTCGGACTGCAATTTACTGGTGGCTGCATCACTTTGGTGTTAAGTGTCACCGTGATTGCGCTACTCAAGCCCAACGACACTCTGACTCGGTGGCTGGTAGGTATCATCGCAGCAGGAACCATCTTTAATGCTTTTGAAGCAATCAATTTTTGGTTCCAGTCCCAAATCCAGTCAAAATATACAGTGTTGGCTAAAAATTCGGTATGTTTTTTAGTTGCTGCAGTCAGAATTGGGTTAGTGACTATTAAAGCCCCCCTGCTTGCCTTCGCCTGGATTCGATTGGCAGAGGTGGCAGTGGTAGGAATGGCTTATGTATATTTTTATAAGCTTACTGGGAATAAAATTAAGGATTGGCAATTCAGTTGGGAGCGGGGTAAGGAACTGCTATCGGAGAGTTGGCCGATAATTTTGTCGGGATTGGCAATTTATATGTACTCAAAAACCGATCAGATCATGCTCGGTGCCATGAATAAAAATGCTGAACTGGGCTATTATGCTGCCGCAGTTAAAATTTCGGAAATCTGCGATTTCTTGCCGATGATTCTATCAAGCTCTATTTTCCCCAAACTAGCGAATTTGAGAAAGACAAATTATGAAGAATATCTAAATAAATTTCAAATTTACTCGGATATTATGATATTTTTATGGTTGGGAGTGGCCATACCGATATCATTACTTTCTCCATGGATAGTGCATCTACTTTACGGGGAAAACTATGCGAAGTCAGCAGCGGTACTGTCACTCTATGTTTGGGCGCAATTTGGCAGTAACTTTGGAGTAGCACGGAGTACATATTTGAACATAGAAGGTCAGTTGCGCTACGGTCTTTACTTGACTGTAGTCGGATCTATTCTAAATGTAGGGTTGAACTTTTGGTTGATTCCTAAGTATGGAGCTTTTGGAGCAACGGCGGCTACTCTGATAACTTATTTTTACGTGATTATATTAGTCAATTTCTTAATTAAGGAATTGCGGCCTTTTAGCACTTTCATTTGGCGATCCTTTAACTTATACAAGGCGGCTGGTAGAATCAGAGGATTAGTAAAGTGATTCAAATTAAACCTAAAATCGAACAGCGCTCGAATTGCCCCTATTGCGGCACGGAACTTAATGCCAAAAGTATTTTGTGGCAAGGAATACATATTGTTCTGGACTGTAAGTGCGGGGGATGTGGAAGCCAAATAATGGACGAGTTGAGAGTAGGTCATGGAGTTAGAAACTCCGTCCAAGTTGATACAATCAAAGGTGAAGTTTTTGCAAAAGTTGCTAACATAAAAGAATGGCTAGGCAAACCATTACTCTATTCACTCCAAAATCCTCAAACCGAAAAAATTGAGATTGTTAAAGAAATTTTTAAACCCTGCAAGCGGGTAATTATCTTAAACTGTATCGATCATCTTTATGGTCATTCCCTGCTGAAGTTGCTAAATGCACAAAGGCACTTAGAATGCAACTCTGACTGCGGGTTAGTTGTGATAGTTCCTAAGTTTCTAAGGTGGATGGTTCCTGATGAAGTTGCCGAAGTCTGGACAGTACCTATTTCTTTAAAAAATGGTCAAACTTACTATCCCAGCTTCGCTGAGTTTGTTGAGGAAGAAACGAAACGCTTTGATGAAATTTATGTCAGCGAAGCCCATTCTCATCCTAGCCAGTTTGACATCACGCGGTTTACTAGAGTTCCCAAACACAAATTTGAAGAGCCAGAAATAAGAATTACTTTTATTTGGCGCGAAGATCGTTTATTAGTTAACAGTGGGCTGTTCCGAGTTTTGAAAAAGCTCAATCAACGAGAAAGGGCATTGCCATTACAAAATTTGAAAATTCAGCAGTTATTTGAGAAAATCAGGTTGCAAGTACCAGAAGCAAAATTTGCCGTAGCTGGTTTGGGGAGAAAAACTAAGTTTCCCGAATGGATTGAAGATTACAGAGTGGAGAGTTTTAATGAAAAAGTTGAAAAGGAAATATGCCAGGTTTATTCACAAAGCCGCTTAGTAATTGGTCTTCACGGCTCTAATATGTTGCTACCTTCTGCTCATGCTGGTATGACAATTGATTTGATAGATGAGCGTTGGGGGAACTTTGCCCAAGATATTTTATACCAAGAAGGTGACCCGAGAATGGCTAGTTTTCGCTATAGATTTTTGCCCTATCAGACTAGCAATGAGACACTGGCCTACATAGCGGCTGTGATGCTCCAAAAGTGGTTTAATTTTAAATCGCAGATGACTGCTGATATTGTTAATTCAGATGTTGAAGACTACTAGAAAAAGTAGAGTCGCAGAAATGTTCAATTACCAAATCCAAACACCCGTCGCTTTTATCATCTTCAAACGTCCAGATACAACGGCTAAAGTATTTGAGGCAATTCGTCAGGCCAAACCTCCCAAATTGCTAGTAATTGCTGACGGCCCACGTCCAGATAGGCCTGGAGAAGATCAAGAATGTGCTGCAGCTAGAGCTATTATTGACCAAGTAGATTGGGACTGCGAAGTTGTGAAGAATTACGCAGACGTAAATCTCGGTTGTCGCCTGCGCGTTTCTAGCGGTATGAATTGGGTGTTCGATCAAGTTGAAGAGGCAATTATTCTTGAGGATGACTGTCTGCCTCATCCTACTTTTTTCCGTTTCGCTGAAGAATTGCTGGAGCGTTACCGAGACGATCAGCGGATTCTGTCAATCTCTGGTCAAAATGTTCAATTTGGGCGCAAAAGAACTGATTATAGTTACTACTTTTCTCGCTACAATCACTGCTGGAGCTGGGCGAGTTGGAGGCGAGCTTGGCAGCATTATGATTTAGATATGAAGTTGTGGCCGGAAATTCGGGATGGTAATTTTTTAATGGATGTGCTGGGAGACTCCCATGCTGTAAAAGTTTGGACAAATACTTTTCAGCTTTGTTATGAAAAAAAATTACAGAGTTGGGCTTTTCCGTGGACATTTGCTAGTTTTATTCAAAATGGTATGAATATTCTTGCGAATGTCAATTTAGCTTCTAATATCGGGCATGGTGTAGGGGGAACTAATACGGAGGATGTCAACAGTCTTTATAGTAATATGCCTGTAGAAGCTATAACATTTCCGATGAAACACCCAGCCTTTGCGATTCGGGATGTGCAAGCAGATAATTTTACTGAAAACACCTTATATGATTACGATCCGCCCTTGCTAAGAAAGGTGCAAAAAAAAGTCAATAAACTTTTGAAAAAATCACGCAAAGTCAGCTAGAAATCTAGAGGAGAGGCAGGGGAAATGAAGGTTGTACTTCTCAATAGTTCTGATAGTGAAGGGGGGGCAGCCCGCGCCGCTTATCGACTACACCAAGGTTTCCAGGGGATTGGTGTGTCTTCGCAAATGCTGGTAAAAAATAAGAGTAGTGGCGATCCCAATGTAATTTCGTCACCAAATAGTATTGCGGCTAAGTTTGACAAGATTATATCAACTTTATCTAACGCACCATTGCGGCTCTACCCTCAAAGAAACCCGGTTATATTTTCTACAGAATTGCTGCCAGATGCTCTATCGGATCGACTAGGGGTACTCGCTCCTGATATTATTAATTTACACTGGGTTTGTGGGGGTTATTTACAAGTAGAAAGTCTTCCCAAGTTTAAGCAGCCCTTAGTTTGGACGCTGCATGATATGTGGCCTTTTACAGGTGGCTGTCACTACAGTGAAGATTGCAATCGCTACACTCAATCTTGTGGTAGCTGTCCGCAACTTCACAGTAATAAAAATTCGGATCTGTCCCGGTGGGTGTGGCAGCGGAAAGCTAAAGCTTGGGATAAGCTTAACCTAACTTTGGTTAGCCCTAGTGTTTGGTTAGCGAAATGCGCTCATTCTAGTTCTTTATTCAAAGATTTTCGAGTTGAAATAATTCCTAATGGCATCAATACTCAAAAGTACAAACCCATAAATCGTCACTGGGCGCGAGAAATCCTGAATTTGCCTCAAGATAAACAAATTGTACTCTTTGGAGGTGCAGGTGGAACGGGCGATCGCTGGAAAGGATTTAACTTGCTCGTACCCGCTTTACAAAGCCTCAGTAAATCAGGCTGGAAAGATAGGATAGAGTTGCTGGTTTTTGGCTCTTCTGAACCAGAAAATCCCATTGAACTTGGTTTTAAAACTCACTATTTGGGGAGACTCGCCGATGATATTTCCCTAGCCACTGTTTATGCAGCAGCAGATATTTTTGTCGCCCCTTCCGTGATAGATAACTTGCCAAATACAGTCATGGAAGCCCTTGCTTGCGGCATCCCCAGCGCCGCATTTAATATTGGGGGACTGCCCGATATGATCGAACACTGCTCAAATGGCTATTTAGCTAAACCTTATGAAACAGAAGACTTAGCGCGAGGAATTGCTTGGGTTTTAGAAGATCCCAATCGGCATCAAAAACTTTGTATTCGCGCCCGCCAGAAAGTGGAACAAGAATTCACCTTGGAGATACAAGCAAATCGCTATTTGTCTGTTTTTAACGAGGTTCTGTCAACTCCAAAGTAAAGATAAAAATCTTATTTTATTGGGTAAATTTTACCTTGCATATCGTTAAAAGCCGCACAAGTGGGAACAATGAACCGTAGTAAAATCGCCGCCCTTTTAACTTGCTTCAACCGCAAAGAGAAAACATTAGCTTGCTTAGAGGCTCTTTTTAAGCAGGCACTTCCAGCCGATGTTGATATTTTAGCCTATTTAGTCGATGATGCCAGTACCGATGGCACTAGCGAGGCAGTTCGTCAAATCTATCCTCAAGTTAATATTTTTTCCGGAGATGGGAACCTATTTTGGAACGGGGGAATGCGGGGGGCTTTCAGCGAAGCCATGAAAGATGATCCCGACTACTACCTATGGTTAAATGATGACACTCTTATTTATCCAGAAACCGTAAGTATCTTGCTAGAAACCACTCAAAAATTATCAGAAAAAGGAGAAACCAAAGCAATCGTTGGCGGTTCTACCTGCGACCCAGAAACCGGTAAAACAACATACGGCGGTGTTGTGCGAAATAACCCTTTGCACCCATTCCGATATGGTGTCCTAGAACCAACAAAAGAGCCTCAGATGTGCGATACTATGCACGGCAACTGCGTATTAATTCCCCGCAGTGTTGTGCAAATGGTCGGCAACCTCGATCCGGCTTTTGTCCATTATATTGGCGATTGGGATTATGGTTTACGAGCCAGACAGAAAGGATGTACCGTTTGGATTGCTCCTGGCTATTTAGGTACTTGTTCCCTCAACCCCCAGGTGACCAAAACGGCTGCTAATAATTTAAGCGAAGGATTGGATAAAATGAGCCAACCGAAAGGTTTATCCTTCAAAGATACTACCCTGCAACCGGCTCAAGAGTGGAAAGTATTTACTCAGCGGCATGGTGGCTGGTTGTGGCCAATTTATTGGCTGCTACCTTATCGCAGGTTAGTTTGGCTTTCAGTGTTGAGTAAACTGGGATTGACTAAAAACAAAACTCAAGGTGAATAGGATGGTTGATAGAAATGAACTCCGCATTGCTTGGCTTGTCCCGGAAGTGGGACTGGGAGCCTACTGGCAGCCGGTTTTGAGAGAATTTACGAAGGTTTTTAAGAATACTGTATTTTATACTGGTGGGGTTTGGCCGGGATTCGATCCAAAAATGCCGGGTTCGTCGGTAATTCAGTTAGTAGGAAAGACGAGTTTTGTAGAGACGACAAAGATAGATACAGGCTACGATCGCGGATTTATCGTAGTATCACCTAGTATTATCGGCTATCTGCTCGAATTTCGTCCTCAAGTCGTATTTCCCCAAGCTTTCTCTTTGTGGACTGTGATTGTAGCGCTTTTAAAACCGCTGATGCGGTGGAAAATTGCGATTATTTATGATGGTAGTTCCCCCAATACTGATTTTCGAGATTCGAGTTTTCGGACATTTGTTCGCCGGGTACTTGTGCGGTTTGCTGATGCTTTTGTTTCTAACAGTAATGCGGGTCAGCAATATCTGATAGAAGCGCTTAATGTACCGGAGGATAAAATTTTTACCCGAACCTATCTTGTCCCAGATGCGGGAGCTTTAATGAAACGGCTGGAGGGCACTGAGTCGCCGAATTTGGAGTTGAAACGCCCAATTTTTCTGTATGTGGGGCGCATCACATCAAGAAAGGGAATTAAGACGCTTTTAGAAGCTTGCGCTATTCTTAAAAGTCAAGGTTATGTAGATTATTCGCTGTTGATTATTGGCAAGGGAGATCAGCGGGAGGAACTGGAAGATTTTATTAAAGAGCGCAATTTTGAAGAGCAGGTAACTTGGGCCGGATGGGTGGAATATGGAAGTTTGGGTTCTTACTTTCAGCAAGCTGATGTTTTTGTATTTCCTACTTTTGAGGATGTCTGGGGAATGGTGGTACCGGAGGCGATGGTTTTTGGCAAACCTGTACTCTGCTCAAATGGCGCAGCTTCCTGCGAATTGATTGCTGAAGGGGAGAATGGTTACATTTTTGATCCTAGAGACTCTCAAGGTTTGGCTGAGGCGATCCGGCGTTTTCTGGACAATCCAGATTTGATTAAGTCAATGGGAGAGCGCTCACGCGAACTAATTGCTCAAAAAACTCCCGAAACAGCCGCCCAAGCTTATGTCGAAGTAACATCATTTTTAATGGGTAGTGGTTAAGCTGTTGTGGGTAGTAGAAAAAAACAACGTTTTTAAGTAACCAACAAAAACTAACCACTAACAACAAATTAAAAACTCACGCCTAACAACTAACAAGTAACCACTAATAATTGCCGATGAAAATTCTTTTATCTGCCTTTGCCTGCGAACCCGGACAAGGATCTGAGGAAGGAGTGGGCTGGAATGCGGTGGTAGAAGCCGCCAAACATCAAGAAGTTTGGGTACTAACTCGCACCTTTTACCGTACCGCTATTGAAGCTTTCCTCGCCGCGAACCCTAACCCTAACCTGCACTTCGTCTACATTGAGCCTTTCGGCTGGAGCGAAAATTTTAAAGGTAGACAGGGAGGGCTGCAATTGCACTATTACCTGTGGCAAATTTTGGCTTATTTAGAGGCGCGCGATCTCCACCGCCAAATTAATTTCGACATCGCCCGCCACGTCACCTACGTTAAATTTTGGTCGCCGAGCTTCATCTCGCTGCTGCCTATTCCTTTTATTTGGGGGCCTGTGGGCGGTGGCGAAGCAGCCCCTAAACCTTTTTGGGAAGATTTTAGCTTTAAGGCAAAACTTTACGAAACAGCGCGAGACTGGGGGCAGCGCCTCGGTGAGAGAGATCCCTTTGCCAGGATGACGGCTCGCAGAAGCGTCTTAGCTTTGGCGACGACGGAGGACACGGCTAAGCGGGTGCGGGCGATGGGGGCTAAAAAGGTGCAGGTGCTTTCTGAAGCCGGTCTGTCCAAGGCAGAGATGGCGCGGCTGGGAGAGTGCAAAATGCCAGGGGATTCGCCGATCAGGTTCATCAGTATGGGGCGGTTGCTGCACTGGAAAGGCTATCACCTGGCGGTACGGGCTTTTGCCCAAGCTAACTGGCCGAATGCCGAATATTGGCTGCTGGGGGATGGCCCGGAACGCGATCGCCTTCAGTCTCTAGCGGAAGAATTGGGCATTGCCTCTCAAGTTAAGTTGTGGGGGAGGCTGCCACGCGAGGAAACTTTGGGTAAGCTAGGGGAGTCTCATGTACTTATTCACCCTAGCTTGCACGATTCAGGTGGCTGGACTTGCTTGGAGGGGATGGCCGCGGGGCGTCCCATCATCTGCTTGGATCTGGGAGGGCCGGCTACTCAAGTGACGGCGCAAACGGGGGTAAAAGTACCTGGTTACAATCCAGAACAGGCAGTGCAGGGTCTAGCTGAGGCGATCACTAATTTAGCCGGCGATGCCGAGTTGCGATCGCGCTTGGGTGAAGCAGGTCGAAATCACGTCAGGGAAATCTATGATTGGGATGTTAAAGGTAAATTCTTTGCCCAATTGTGCGAAGATGTATGCAAGGAAAAATCAGGATAACTTCCTATTTGTTCGATCGGGCAAAACAAAGAAAACTATATTTTTTCAGGCGGTGAAACGTGGGCGTTGCAATCATTACTGGATCTGCGGGTTTAATTGGCTCTGAGGCGTGTAAATTCTTTGCCAAACAAGGCTTAGATATAGTTGGCATCGACAATAATATGCGCCAGTTCTTTTTTGGTGCGGATGGTTCTACAAACTGGAACCGCCAACAGCTAGAAAAGTCCTTGGGAACCAAGTATTATCACTTAGATGTGGACATTCGCGACTATGAAGCGATTACCAATATCTTTCAGCGGTACGGCGAGTCGATCGAATTAGTAATTCACACAGCAGCCCAGCCCAGCCATGATTGGGCTTCCCGTGCTCCCAAAATAGACTTTACCGTCAATGCCAACGGCACTCTCAATCTTCTAGAAGTAACTCGCCTGTACTGTCCCAAAGCTGTTTTTATTTTCACTTCTACAAACAAAGTATACGGCGATACGCCTAACAGTTTGCCTTTAATTGAATTAGAACACAGGTGGGAAATTGAACCCGGGCATACTTACGAAGGCGGCATTCGGGAAGATATGTCAATCGACCAGTGCCTGCACAGTTTGTTTGGTGCTTCTAAGGTAGCTGCTGACGTTTTAGTTCAAGAATACGGTCGATATTTTAATATGAACACCGCTTGTTTTCGCGGTGGCTGTTTGACGGGGCCAAATCACTCGGGAGCTCAATTGCACGGCTTCCTCGCCTACTTAATGAAGTGTGCCGTGACGGGAACTCCTTACACAGTGTTTGGCTACAAAGGCAAGCAAGTCCGCGATAACATTCACAGCGCGGATTTAATTGCGGCATTTTATGAATTTTATAAAGCTCCCAGAAGCGCCCAAGTTTATAATACAGGAGGAGGCCGGTACAGCAATTGTTCGATGTTAGAAGCGATTCAGATGTGCGAGGCAATTGCGGAACGCAAATTTAATTGGACTTATGCTGAAGGAAATCGGATTGGCGATCACATTTGGTGGATTAGCGACAATTCAAAATTTTCCAGTCACTATCCTAACTGGAAAATGAAATATAACGTTAAACAAATCTTACAGGAGATTTATGAATGTAACCGCGAGCGTTGGCTGAAAGAAGGGTCGGATAATTAAGGAAAAAAAAATAAATGTGCAGGGAATTTGGGTAAACGATTGAATATAACGTTAAACAAATTTTAGGGGAGATTTATGAGTGTAAGCGCGAGCGTTGGCTTAAAGAGGTGTTCCATGATTGATAAAGGGAAAAAGAATGTACTCGGCATATTAGTAAATGCCGTTAATTATGAAGCGGCTGTGAGCAAAATTATTGCGGCAGCTAGCGCCGGAAAACCCATGTCAGTTTCTGCTCTAGCGGTTCACGGCGTAATGACTGGCGTTCTGGACAGCACTCATCGTTATCGGATTAATCACATTGACTTAGTATTGCCAGACGGACAGCCGGTCAGGTGGGCGCTAAATTGGCTATACCATACGGAATTGCCCGATCGAGTTTGCGGGCCAAATGCTATGTTACAAATCTGCGAACGTGCGGCAGAAGAAGGGTTACCTATCTATTTGTACGGATCTCAAGCTTCTGTACTCGAGGCTTTATCTCGCAATCTCTGCCAGCGTTTTCCCAAGTTAATTATTGCTGGAACTCAGCCTTCTAAATTTAGGCACGTATCGGCCCAAGAGAAACAAGAAATTGCGCAGCAAATCCGCAACAGCGGTGCAGCAATTACTTTTGTCGGTTTGGGGTGTCCGCGACAAGAAGTCTGGGCTTACGAATACCGGGACGACTTATCAATGCCGCTGATTGCTGTAGGTGCTGCTTACGATTTTCATGCGGGTAATTTGGCTAAATCTCCTGAGTTTTTATCTAAGATAGGTTTGGAATGGCTGTTTCGGATGATTAAGGAACCCAAGCGCCTCTGGCAGCGGTATGTTTTTTTGAATCCGCTTTATATCTGGCTGTTTTTGCTGCAAGCTTTGAAAATCAAACAGTTCGACCCCACAGATGCCACGCCGCCTGTAGAAGAAGTATTATATGGTTGAAATTTAAAATTTTCTTGTGAATTATGGGTGTTCACAAGTAAAAAGTAAAAAAGCAAACACATCGTAACTAATTGTTTTGAGGTGCAACTGCGATCGCATATTCAAGAAAATTTATATCAAATCCGGTGGCATCCGAATTATAGTGGGAGCTTAAGAACTCGCGATTTGGGTAGCGAGATCTTAAGCTCCCACTGACACGATCCAAATATACAGCAAATTCCAGGTTTATGAAGTACAGTAGCAGCTTGTAAACCAGTTTTTGAAGTGCTTAGGATTGACCAAATCAAGGGCCGTAGCCAGCAAAATGTCAACCATCTTGGTAGTGCTTGGTGAGAATTGGCGTAAAAAAGAT
The DNA here is from genome assembly GCF_036701945.1 of Microcoleus sp. MON1_C1. Classification (NCBI taxonomy): domain Bacteria; kingdom Bacillati; phylum Cyanobacteriota; class Cyanophyceae; order Oscillatoriales; family Microcoleaceae; genus Microcoleus; species Microcoleus sp. MON1_C1. Next base: position 71,417 of record NZ_JAUBRO010000039.1, read on the forward strand.
TTGAGTTGCGACCACCATAATTCTATAGGATTGAAGTCGGGAGAATAGGGTGATAAGTTCAGTAAACTAGCACCAGCGGCTTGTATTAATGGTTCAATAGTCCCCAACTTGTGAGCGGGTAGATTATCCATAACAACTACTGCACCCTCCCATAAGTTTGGCACTAAAAAATGTTCAATAAAGACTTTAAAAGCTCTGCCATCCATTGACCCATTTAGTGTCATTAATCCTACTACTTTTTTGGAGCTAATTGCTCCGACAACTGTGACTTTGGCGCCGCGATAAAATGGTTTTAAATCGTAGACCCTACTACCACATGTTGAACGTGCACGGGTTCGTGTTAACCCCAATAAAACGCCCATTTCATCCAAAAAAACCAGGTTGTCGGGGTCAACAGTTTTCACTTGTTCCCAATATTCACACCTCAGAATTTGCACTCTTTCAGTGGCAGACTGACTACTGCGTATGGTCTTTTTTTTCGCGTCAACTTTTGTTTTTGTAGTTCACGACACATCATGCTAGGGCTAATAGCTTCGTTGTAGTTCATAAGCCAATATTCACAATATTCTGACAACGTGCTATCAGGAAATTTTTCTACCATCTGGGTCAATTCAGTTGTGCGCGAGTGTAACACACTTTTGAGGCTTCCACCCTGTTTTTTAGGTTCAACATGACCCGGCGTTTGTTTTTGTTTTAAAATTTTTTGAACAAACCCTTTACTTACATCAAATCTGGCAGCTACTTTCCTAATTGAGGTATCACCTGGTTCATAAATTTTAACTATTTTCTCACGCAACTCGATCGAATAAGGTTTCATTTTTTTCGCTTATGTACTAAATACAGTGTATCATATATACATGGAATCTGCTGTATTATTCCGATGCCACCGGAAAGGATATTACGCGAGAAAACAATTTTTACATTATCTATGTGGTAATACCAATTTAATATGAAGCTGCATAGAATAAAGCTTCCAGAATGAAAGTGTAAGAAGATAGTGAACTGATTTC
>NZ_JAUBRO010000040.1:0-65968 GCF_036701945.1 Microcoleus sp. MON1_C1
CATATGTCCTATTTTATGACACTTTGTGTACTCTGCTTACTTTTTTCTTCTGCTACCCCTACTTATTGAGCCGATACATCGGTGAAATGTCAAAATTTTAGGTTGGGTCACGAAACCCAACCTACTATATTTATTTTTTGGTCGGAACTTTTAAGATTTTGTCGCTCACCATTTGGTCAACGATTAAGTCGCTGATAATTTGAGCCCCGTGGGAGGTAAAGTGCAAGCCGTCATTATTTTTTACATAACCTCGCTTACCCGATTTATTAGCAACTACAGGAACAAATCTTCCGCCTTTTCCAAAAGTTTCCCAGGTCGAAATATATTCAATTTTTGATGAAGATTGGCTGGCATTTTTATAAATATCGTTCATAATAGGAAAAGCTTTGATATACGAAGATTTGTTAGGTATAGATTGACCTATCCAATAGACTTTTCTCACCGAGGAGGAATCAAGTAAAGTGGCATATTTTTCAACTCTTTCTTGATAAGCTTTTTGCCATCCTTGGCTCATAACTGCCCAGGCTTTTCCTTGAAAATCAGTAATATTTTGACGGTCATTGGCTCCAAACAAAACTATCACTACATCCGGCTGGTAATTATTAAGAATTTGGCGAGTTCTGGCATACCAGTCATAATAATCTATCCGATTTAACCCCGTCGAGACTTTGTAGTCAATTTTCGTATCGGCGATATTGTATTTTTTCTTAAGAGTGTACTGGAGTTGAATTCCTAAGTCGAACAGTACGGAATCTCCAATAAATAAAAATCTGCGATAAGGTCTGGTCAGTTTAGGTTTAGCTGGGGTTGGTTTTTTAGCATTAGCGGGCATTGGGGGTTCAACGGCCGCTTTTGTTTCGGTTTTGACAGGAGGAATTTCTGCTTCTTTGGCGAGGCTATCGAAGTTAATATCTTTAATTTGGCTCCAAAAAGCTTGTTCGGATTTTCGGAAACCGTCTATTTCGATCCGGCGCGCGGCTTCTTTGATTTCTGGACTGGCGAAAGGAGTTGAAGCAAAGCTTTTGAGAAATAATGATAAGTTTGAAAATATTAAAGTGAGAATGACAGAAGTAACAATTAGCAAAAATTCCCGGTCTTTCATATTTCTTAGAAATTAAAGTAAATAAAAGGCGGAACGGTACTTGGCCCCAACATCAAGATAGTATACACGAGCAGCGAAACTAAGACAACCCGAAAGAAAATGTTTTTTAATGACAATAACGTTTGCAATAGTTTCGCGATGCGATCGCCCCACAAGTTGAGCGCGCCAATGACTGCAATTACTAAATACAATTGCCAAAAGTTAAATTGAAAACTTCCGACGGCAGGATGGACAATTCCTTCAAAAAAACTCACCGCAGTTTCCCAGTTTGGAGTGCCGAAAAATACCCAGCTACAAGTAACAAAACTAAATGTTAACAACCAACTGCAAAATTTAGCCAATCTGGGAAAGGCATAGTCTAATTTAAAGTGGATAGCTTGGGGGATATCTTTACATAAATGGTTGACAACCAATCCTAAACCGTGAATTGCTCCCCAGAAAATAAAGTTTAAACCTGCGCCGTGCCAAAATCCGCCGATCGCCATTGTTAAAAATAGATTTAGGTACTTTCTAAACTTGCCGTATTTGTTGCCGCCCAAGGAAAAGTAAAGGTAATCCCTCAGCCACTCGGAAAGACTGATGTGCCACCTTTTCCAAAATTCTTGCAGGCTCAGCGATCGGTATGGCATATTAAAGTTGGCAATGGGTTGGAAACCCAGCAAACAGGAGATGCCGTTGGCTAAATCTGAATAGCCGCTGAAATCTACGTAAATTAAACAGGAATAGGAAATTGCCGCCAGGATTAAATCGATGCTGCTGTACTGCTGGGGGACTTTGAATGGCAAGTCAGTGAAGTTAAACAAAAAGCTGGCTAAAGTATATTTTTTGAAGAGTCCCGACAAAATCAAAACTATAACTTCTTCAATTTGATAGTCGTATTTTTTCGGGGAATTTAGCTGCAAATAAAATTCGGGAGCTCGCGAGATTGGCCCGGAGGCAATTTGCGGAAAGTAGGTAATGTAGGCGGCATAGTCTATAAATTTTGGACAGGGTATTTTTTGCTGGTAGCAGTCGATTAAATGAGAAATTATTCTAAAAGTGTAGAAAGACACGCCGACGGGGGCGATTATTTGCAACACTGGAAAGCTGGCTGGAATTTGTAGGTGGTTCAGTATCTCAAATAAAGAAGTTACAAAGAAGTTGCAATATTTAAAGATGCCGAGATAGACAATGTTGAAAACTAAGCCGGAGATTAAAGCAAGTTTTTTATACTTACTGTTGCACAGAACCCGAAGAGTGATATAGTTATAGGCTGTAGAGAAAACGAGGAGCAAGAGAAAGTCGAAACTCCAAAAGGAATAAAATAACAAACTGGAAACTAACAAGACAATTTTATACAAATCGACTTGGGGTTTCACAGAGACGATCAGGCTAAAAATAATTAGGAAAAATACTAAAAATTGGTAAGTGGGAAATAGCATAAATCTCAGTCGGTAAAAAATCTTGTTTGTGGCAATATTTTTATAAGTACGGCCAGCCAACCTATCCCGAAGGATATCGCCAGAGTCGGTCTGACCGCACCAAATTTCGGGGTGGATTGCGGACTGTAAGCTTTTGTAAGAGGTCAATTAGGTCACAACTTCCCCCCTAGTTAACCGCACTCATAAATTCACAATCCTGTTTAAAGATTATGATGGTTGTGAGACGATGTATTAACGGATAACAACAGGAATCCCCTTGATTGCGAGGAACTAACGTGCAGCCAACAGACCCTAGCAAATTTACAGATCAAGCCTGGGAAGCCATTGTCAAATCCCAGGATGTAGCCCGCCGCTTTGCCAATCAGCAGCTAGAGGTTGAACATTTAGCCATCGCCCTTCTCGAACAGCAAGGTCAGGCCAACAGCATTCTCAGCAAAGCTGGAGTTGATGCCGCCCGCTTTGCCCAGCAGTTAGATGCTTTTGCCAAACGACAGCCCAGAGTTGCCAACGCTGACCAACTATACCTCGGCCGCGGCTTAGAAGTGATGTTAGATGTTGCCGAGGCCACCAGGGCGACTTGGCAAGATAATTTTATCGCCGTTGAACATTTATTAATTGGTTTAGTTGAAGACGAACGAGTCGGCCGCAGGTTGCTGACAAAAGGCGACGGCCCGCCGGGCCGCCCCGGTTACGATCGCAAACCCCCAGCCGGTACGCTCGATCGACCAAAACTCGAAGAAGCAATCAAATCAGTCCGCGCCACTACTAAAGCCCAAGAAAAAAATTCCGAAACTGGGAAAGCCAGCCGCAGCAGCGCTAAAGCCCAAGAGCAAGATGGCGAAGCTAGCTCCGACGCCCTCAGCAAGTACGGCCGCGATTTGACAGAAGCCGCCAAAGCCGGCAAACTCGACCCAGTAATCGGCCGCGACGAGGAAATCCGCCGCGTGGTACAAGTTCTTTCCCGCCGTCAAAAAAACAATCCGGTGTTAATTGGCGATCCCGGAGTTGGAAAAACTGCGATCGCCGAAGGTTTAGCCCAGCGAATTGTCAACGGCGACGTACCGGAATCTTTGAAAAATCGCCAGCTATTTAGCCTCGACATGGGCAGTTTAATTGCTGGGGCAAAATTCCGGGGCGAATTTGAAGAACGATTGCGGTCTGTTCTGCGGGAAGTCATCGATTCCGACGGGCAAATTGTCCTATTTATTGACGAATTGCACACCGTTGTCGGTACTGGCGGCGGTGGCAGTTCCGGTTCGGGGATGGATGCGGGAAATTTGTTAAAACCAATGTTGGCGAGAGGCGAATTGCGCTGCATCGGCGCTACAACTCTCGACGAATTCCGCAAGAATATTGAAAAAGATCCTGCACTAGAACGCCGCTTTCAACAAGTATTTGTCGGCGAACCCAGCGTTGAAGATACTGTTTCGATTTTGCGCGGATTGAAAGACCGTTACGAACGCCACCACGGGGTAAAAATTACAGATTCGGCCCTGGTAGCTGCTGCAACTCTGTCTTTTCGCTATATTTCCGATCGCTTTTTGCCGGACAAGGCGATCGACCTGGTAGATGAAGCGGCCGCCCACTTGAAAATGGAGATTACCTCTAAACCTGTGGAATTGGAAGGCATCGACCGCCGGGTGATGCAGTTGGAAATGGAAAAATTGTCGATCGAAGGCGAAGGAAAAGGTGCTCTCGCCCCTGGGCTCGGCTTCCGCGTCGAACGCATCACATCTGAGATTGACATTTTAAAAGTCAAGCAGGAAAAATTGTCCTCTCAGTGGTTGGGCGAAAAGCAGTTGTTGGATGCAATCAATAAATTGAAAGCAGAAGAAGACCAACTGCGAGTGCAAATCGAACAAGCAGAAAGGGCTTACGATTTGAATAAAGCCGCACAGTTAAAGTACGGCAAGTTGGAAACTGCGGTGCGCGATCGCGAAGCGAAAGAAGCGGAACTTTTGAAACAGCAAGCTCAAGGTTCTTCCCTGCTGCGCGAAAAAGTTACTGAAGGCGACATTGCGGAAATTGTCGCCAAATGGACGGGCATTCCGGTTAACCGGTTGTTAGAATCCGAACGCCAAAAATTGCTGCAATTGGAAAAACACTTGCACCAAAAAGTCATCGGTCAAGAGGAAGCTGTAACAGCCGTGGCGGCGGCAATTCGGCGCGCTCGGGCGGGCATGAAAGACCCCGGAAGGCCGATCGGCTCTTTCTTGTTTATGGGCCCCACAGGCGTCGGAAAAACTGAGTTAGCGCGGGCGTTGGCGGAGTTTTTGTTTGACAGCGATGATGCGATCGTCCGCATCGATATGTCGGAATACATGGAGAAGCACAGCGTTTCTCGGTTGGTAGGAGCTCCTCCCGGATATGTCGGTTACGATGAAGGGGGACAACTTTCCGAAGCAGTGCGGAGACATCCTTATTCGGTAGTGCTGTTTGACGAAGTGGAAAAAGCGCACCCCGACGTATTTAACATTTTGCTGCAAGTGTTGGATGACGGCAGAATTACCGATTCTCAAGGTCGAGTGGTTGACTTTAGAAATACCGTAATTGTGATGACTAGCAATATCGGCAGCGACCACATTTTAGACGTGTTTACTAAGAAGGAAAAAACCGTCAAAAAACCTGCTACTCGCAAGCAGGAAACGAAAGATTTGTCAAGCCAAAAGACAGATTATAAAGTGGCTGCCGACGGTACTGTTGAGGTGTCGGCCGAGCGAGTCGATACTGCCGAGAAGAGTGAAAATCAAAATTTATTGACTCAAGAACGGGAGACAGACCAAGAGTACGAACAGATGTTAAAACGGGTGATGACAGCCCTGCGATCGCACTTCCGGCCCGAATTTCTCAATCGGGTGGACGAGATAATTTTGTTCCACACTTTGAGCAAGACGGAACTGCGGCAAATAGTCAGTATCCAAGTGAAGCGGATCGAGCGTTTGTTGGCCGAGCAAAAAATTACTTTGGAACTGTCAGATGCGGCGAAAAACCATATCACAGATGTCGGTTACGACCCGGTTTACGGCGCTCGTCCCTTGAAACGCGCCATCCAGCGGGAGCTGGAAAACCCGCTGGCAAACAAGATTCTGGAAAATGCGTTTGTGGAGGGCGATACAATTGCGATCGACTGTGAAAATAACACTTTGCAATTTCGCAAAAAAGATTCTCGCCCAGCGCTGACAGGTAACAGTTTGTAGTTGCCGAACAGCTAGGAACAGGCAAGATGCCTGTTCCACCAACAATCAATTTTTCTTGGGGAGCAGGCATCCTGCCTGTTATTAAAAATGGTGAAATATATTATCAAGAATTAGAGATGGTGCGGCTACCATAGGCATCCATGCTGTAGGCAGGAACGCGAACGCGGTAATCAATTTCTGTTCCCGTCACTGATTTTGCTAGTTGTTCAAAAGATTCATCGTTCCAATTCCGCTCGTGGATGGGCTTTGACTGTTCCCCGAGGAAATATGCTTGAGTGCCAATTACTGAGGCCGCGACCCAACCGACGATTAAAAGAGCGATTACAATAGTCATTTTTGCTTTTTCCTTAACTTTTGTTGCTTTATGTAAACTAATGTAACGAAAATTATTAATAAACGTCAAGGTACTGTAATGTCGTGGCAACCGTCCGGCAGGTAGTAAATACCGCACCTAATCCTGAGTCTGTAGGGTGTGCTTAGTGTCAACAAGGGCTCGATCCCCCCTAGCCCCCCTTAATAAGGGGGGGACAAGAGTGTTCTCAAAGTCCCCCTTATCAAGGGGGATTTAGGGGGATATAGACTGGGCTACCAGCGAGAGATACAGAGGGGTTTCAGGCTTAAGTTGACACGCCTTGGTAGGGTGGGCACTACCGCGCATCGGTAGCTAGCACAGTACCCGGATTGTGAACTGTATCCGAAATAGCAAAACAGATTGTTGAGATTTTATAGTTAAGAAGTTATAAGTTTTGCGTTAATAAATTACGATTAAAAGTCTGCCGCTGGCAGGACGATCGCGGTCAAATTATAAGTTATGATTTATCAGTTTGGATTTGAACGAACAAATCCCAATTACCAAATTTTAAGTACAAATTCTCAATTACCAATCATCGCTAAAAATCATGCCAAACTCAATGTTAAATGACGACCCCTTGTGGTTCAAAGACGCGATTATTTACGAAGTACCAGTTCGGGCTTTTGCCGACAGCAATGCAGACGGGATAGGCGACTTTAGAGGACTGACAGAAAAACTGGATTACCTGCAAAACTTGGGAGTAACAGCAATTTGGGTACTGCCATTTTTTCCTTCGCCGCTCCGAGACGACGGCTACGATACATCTCACTATACTACCGTCAACCCGATTTACGGCACATTAGAGGACTTTAAAGACCTTTTAGAAGCAGCGCACCAGCGGGGAATTCGAGTCATTATTGAGTTAATTGTTAACCACACTTCCGACCAGCACGCTTGGTTTCAGCGAGCGCGCCGCGCCCCGAAAGGAAGTAACGAAAGAGATTTTTATGTGTGGAACGACACCCCGGAAAAATATCAAGAGGCTCGGATTATTTTCCAAGATTTTGAAACATCTAATTGGGCTTGGGATCCGGTAGCAAAAGCTTATTACTGGCACCGTTTTTATTCCCACCAACCCGATTTGAATTACGACAATCCGGCCGTCCGCCAAGCCATCTTAGATGTGGTAGATTTCTGGTTGGCATTGGGAGTAGACGGACTGCGAATGGATGCGGTGCCTTACCTGTACGAGCGCGAAGGTACTAACTGCGAAAACCTGCCCGAAACTCACGTATTCTTGAAGCAATTGCGGAAGCACGTAGATGAGAAATTCCCGAACCGGATGCTGCTTGCTGAGGCGAATCAGTGGCCGGAAGATGCGGTTGAATATTACGCGGCTGGCGATGAATGTCACATGAACTTTCATTTTCCGCTGATGCCACGTTTATTTATGGCTTTGTATATGGAAGATAGCTTCCCAATTAGCGACATTCTCCAGCAAACTCCGCAGATTCCCAATAACTGTCAGTGGGCATTATTTTTGCGGAATCACGATGAATTGACGCTGGAAATGGTGAGTGATGAAGACCGAGATTATATGTATCGGGTTTACGCTCAAGACACTCAGGCGAGAATTAATTTGGGCATCCGCCGCCGCTTGGCTCCTTTGATGGGAAATAACCGCCGCCGCATTGAGTTGATGAATGCTTTGCTGCTGTCTCTTCCGGGTACGCCGGTGCTTTACTACGGCGATGAAATTGGCATGGGAGACAATATCTATTTGGGCGATCGCAACGGGGTGAGAACTCCGATGCAGTGGAGTGGCGATCGCAATGCCGGTTTCAGCCGTGCTAACCCGCAGCGGCTGTACGCACCGCCAATTGTTGACCCTGAATATCACTACGAATCTATTAACGTGGACGCGCAGCGGGCGAATCCAAGTTCTCTGTGGTGGTGGATGAAACGCCTGATTGCAATTAGGCAGCGCTTCCAAGCATTCGGCCGTGGAACTTGCGAGTTTCTGTACCCGGAAAACCGCAAAGTTTTAGCTTTTGTACGCACTTATCAAGACGAACACATCCTCGTAGTGGCTAATTTGTCACGCTTCGTCCAGACGGCAGAATTAGACCTTGCGCCCTTTAAAGGTGCTGTTCCAGTGGAGATTTTCGGCCGCACGGAGTTTCCTCCAGTTGGCGAGTCGCCTTACTTTTTGTGCTTGAGTCCTCACACTTTTTACTGGTTTACTCTTACTGTCAAACACGAAGATTTTTCGCTGCACGGTGTTCCCACAGACTTGCCTACTTTGGCGGTGATAGGCAATTGGAAAACTGCTTTTGCTACAAGTCAGTTAAGGGATATGCTGCTTAATATTTTGCCGGGATACCTGCGGCGCAATCGCTGGTTTAGCGGTACAGATCGGGCAATTCAATCATTAGAAATAAGTGAGATTGTACCGATTGAATGTAAAGATAGTGCCGGGGAGGAATCTCAAGTTTACATTCTGTTTTTGCAGTTAAATTATACTGAAGGTATGCCGGAAACTTACGTTTTGCCTTTAGGTTGGGAAGAGATGAAAGGCGATGTAGACGAGCGGGCGATCGCGCGCCTGCACTTCCCAGAAACCAACAAGGAAATCGGGGTACTATTTGATGCTGCTGGGGAAAAAGGTTTTCTGAGCGCGCTGCTGGGGGCGATCGCCAATTCTCGCAGTTACAGAGGTACTGCTGGCCAACTACTAGGAATTGCCGACACTGCATTCAGCTCAGAAGAAGATTTATCCAACCTCGACCCTCACCTGTTCAAAAAAGAACAAAGCAATACATCCGCAGGTTACGGCGACCGCTTCGTCCTGAAAATATTGCGAAAAGTCGAGGAAGGAATCAACCCCGAATTAGAAATCGGACGCTTTTTAACAGAGCGCAACTCGATCCAACACTACGCTCCAATTGCCGGAGCCTTGGAATATCACACACCAGCAAAACAAGTCCTTACAGTCGGAATCCTACAAAAATTAATCCCCGACAGCGTAGATGCTTGGTCTTATACCTTAGACACACTGCGCGACTATTTCGAGCAAGTAATGACAGTAGAAGCAAAGCATTCCGGTGAGAATTTATCTACGGCCCCCGAAAGTTATTTACCGAACGCTTTGACCGGACAGCAGCGGCAGCAAAACTCGCTAGTAGCCGATTTATCGCTAGAAATTCCGGCATTAGCTCGCGAACTCATCGGCTCTTACTTAGCATCAGCCGAACTTTTAGGTCAGCGGACAGCCGAACTTCACCTCGCTTTAGCTGCTGACACAGAAAATCCCGCTTTTGCCCCAGAAAACTTCACTTCCTTTTACCAGCGTTCCATTTATCAATACATGAGAAATCTGGCCGGAAGAACTTTGCTGGAGCTGAAAAAACGGATGTCCAAACTGCCGCCAGAAGTACAAAAATCGGCTCAAAAGCTCCTCAACCGCGAAGAGTTGATCATGGAACGTTTCAAGTCTATTTTGAACTTGAGAATCACGGCCGATAGAATTCGCTGTCACGGGGACTTTCATTTCGGGCAAGTTCTTTATACAGGCAAAGACTTTGTAATTATTGATTTCGGAGGAGAACGGAATCGACCGTTAAGCGAGCGGCGGATGAAGAGGTCGCCCCTGCGAGATGTTGCGGGAATGCTGCAATCTATAAGTTACGCTGTTACTTTGGCACTCCGCAATGAAGTAGAAAGTGGGATGATTCGCCCGGAAAATCTCCCGGAGATGCAGCAGTGGGCGAACGTTTGGCACCGCTGGGTCAGCCTGACTTTTCTTAACAGCTATTTGGTAACAGCAGGCGATGCCAATTTCTTGCCCAAATCTATACCGGAACTACAAGTTTTGTTGGATGCTTACATTTTGGAAAAAGCGGTTGGCGAGCTAGCCTACGAACTTAATTACCGCTTGGATTGGGCGGAAATTCCGATGAAGCGGATTCTACAATTGCTGAATTTATAAGGGTGGGTTTATCTATACTCATTAGGGTGCGTGACTTTTTAGTTACTCAATTAACAGCGAGATGCTGGAGAGTCACGCACCTTACATGACGCCAAATCTGCTTTGATAACGATTTTCGGCGAATATAATTCGCTCTTCTACAAACAAATTCCGCGCCGCGCGAGGCTAGAAGAAAAAATGGTAAAAAACTGATTTCCTCTTACTTAAAATAAAGAGCGGCTTGATATAAAACTTGTTCTTGATGAGTTAACAAAGTGCAGTCAGAAAGCGGGTAAGCCACACAAGTAACAGCGTAGCCAGCTTGCACTTCTGACGGCTTCAAAAACTTTTGTTCGCTTTGGTCGATTTCACCGCTCAGCAGTTTGACAACGCAAGCAGAACACTCTCCTTGCTTGCATCCATTCGGCAAGCGGATGCCGGCATCTTCTGCGATATCTAAGATATACTGGTCGTCTGGTACTGCGATCGTGCGATCGAGCGCGAGAGCCTCATTCACCAACCGAACTTGATAAACAGCCATTTCCACCTCTTATATTTGGATTGCTGGTATTCAACTAAAATAGATGATTACAACTTACAGAAAAAATCAAAATGTAGGGTGCGGACGAAGCACATTCCGCTATACATGATAGCTAAAAAACCCAGTATTTTCAAAACACCGGGTTTTTGAGAAACCACAACCTCGATCGCTATACTAGACAAGCGCTTCTTGATAATCGAGATTTTCATCTAGATAAATAGCCCGAATATCCTCCGGCAAGTTGGATTCTAAACTTTGATATCCTTTTTGCAGCAAAGCCTTTACCTGAGCGGGCGAAATAGCTTCGCCTTCTGCTTGCAAATAAGCTGCAATGCGAGTTTCGCTCCAGCGGAAAGTCTGAGCCATCAACACCACTAAACGCGGCAGCGGCGCTAACAATTCTAAGGCTTGTTTGACGTAACACCACAGGGGAGGCGGAGCCGATTGCAAAGAGTAGTGAATCGACTCAACAGGGGGCAATTCAGCTTGATTTATGCAGACTGCGGTGACATTAATCAGCCAGTTTTGGAGACTGAGATTTCCGCCATCAGACTCTTGGATCTCGCGGCGCAAATCGAGGCCTCGCAGTTCGTGATAGATGTGCAGCCAAGTGTGGGCAAACAGGTAATCGCCTTGTACGGGCGATCGCACGGAATGGCGAATCAGGGAGTGTACAATTTGAGCGTAGCGGCAAAAAATCGCCGTGAAGAAGCGACCCTGATCGGGATGGTTTTGAAACAGAGTCAATAATTCCTGGTCGCTGTGATGGAACAGGGATTTGACCACAGGATGGTTGAGTTCTGAAAAATTAGGTGTTTGCACAATTGTTCTGGAAAGGTTTGGAGAATAAATGCGGGTGCAGCCCGATTATACAACACGATATACATTTGATGCAAGTGCTTAAAAAATATGTTGATATTTAAGTCAATTTAATTATATAATGGAATTTGTAAGTGACGCTGAATAAACCTAAATTAATAGAGTAAATTTTCTTTATTCACCCTCACATACAAAAGTTGTTTAAAGGGTAAATTATTGGTATGTCTAGCATTAATACTGGTATCGAATGGACCGACAGAACATGGAATCCAACGACTGGCTGCGATAAAATCAGTCCAGGTTGTACGCATTGTTATGCTGAAGCATTAACAAAACGGTTTCATACTAATTTCCCTAACGGGTTTACTTTAACGGAATACCCAAAGCGCTTGAACGAACCTAAAAGCTGGCGAAAGCCGAGTCGCATTTTTGTTAACTCTATGAGCGATTTGTTTCATGAAGATGTTTCTGTGGAATTTCTGAAACAAGTTTTTGAGGTAATGCGTGAAACTCCTCACCACATTTATCAAATTCTTACGAAGCGAGATAAACGTTTAGTAGAGTTAGCCCCTCAACTTGAATGGTCTGATAATATTTGGATGGGCGTGTCTGTTGAGAATCAAAATTATGTTCATCGTGTGGATTCTTTGCGACAAGTCAATGCAAAGGTACGCTTTTTATCCTGTGAACCACTTTTAGGGTCGTTACAGCTTGATTTAACCGGAATTCACTGGGTAATAGTTGGTGGAGAGTCGGGACAAAAACACCGTCCAATGCAAGCAGAATGGGCACAAAGTATTCGGGATCAGTGTCAGGATGCTGAAGTCGCGTTTTTCTTCAAGCAATGGGGAGGTAGAACACCTAAAGCTGCTGGGAGACTTCTCGATGATAAAATTTGGGATGAGATGCCAAAAGCTGAGAATAAACAGAGACAAAAATTGCTTCGGTGATCGAAGATGAATAAATGCTAGTAACAGAGGCTAAATTATTACAACTAAAATTTAATAATCATATTATTCTACTATTTTTAGCAAACTATTTAGTGTGTAAGGCTTTTTAGAACCAGGTTTTTGTATCTCTAACATCCCTTCTTGATACAGTGAACCGAGAATATCGTTGTAATGCTGAGTTCTTTTTAAACAACCCAAATCATTCAATTTTAAAATAATATGAGTAATTACATCTTCAAAAGATTTCCATTCAGATTTGAGTTCACGCAAGATTTGGAGAGATTGTGTTTTAATTATAGCGATGCGTCTTTTCTGTTCTGCTTCCCATTCTTTATCAAGAAATTTTTCAATTCCTTGATAATTATCTTGAAAAAACAATAATTTATCTTCATCACAAACAAAATCATTCAGAAAATGACCAAATGCTTTTTCTGGATGATTGCTGCCGACTACAATACTGTATTGAGGTCTGACATCATTATAAGTTTCCTTAATTTCAAAGCTAGTTACACCTCTAAAACCTCCTTCTTTTCTCATTCTTTCCTTGAAGTATTCCAGCGCCCACCTTTCAAATTTTTGAGGCTCATTTTTTAGTTCCAGCCACTTTGGTTTCCACTCTATATCAGAATTAACACCTAGAAGCGTAGTCAAATTTTTCATATAACTCTCGGCAGTTTTTTGTTCTTTAGAATCAGCATAGGTAGTTTTGTACTGCCCAGCATTACGAGCTACTTGTATATTGTGAAAAAGCAAAAATACTTCGCCCTTATACTGACTTACATAATTTCCTATCTCACATATATTATCGAAATTCATTCCTTTAACAGCAAAGGTATCAAGAAAAAATAAGGTAGGATAGTTTTCTAAGTCTGTCATTAGCTCAGGAAAAGCAACCTCAAATGTTTGAGGTTTATATATTTTATATGACAATCCCTCACCTACAGTTTCACAATTTTTACGGAGCTTTTTATTGAAATCACGCTTAGATTCTATAAAGAAACATTTTAAATTTACCCGCTTCTCTTCTCGGAAGAGTTTAGCGCATTTAAGAGCTATTAAGGGTGAACCATCAGTATTTTCAAAATCATGTTCATACTTACTTGACCAAAATTTTGAATTGTTTACAAAATCTTCAATGCCTATTCCTTCTGTATATTTTCCTATTCCTGCGAACCCATCGACATAATTTAAAGACTCTGATTGATAAGCTTTATTACCGCCCAGATTGTAACAATAAGACTGAATATACCTCAGCATAATCCGATGTTTAGCTGCTGACCATGACCGTTTTCGAGTAAAGTAATTTTCTGGGTTATTTGGTTCTTCAGGAAACAGAGAAAATGATAATTGTACACCTTCCATTTTCACCCCCGCGCTATTATAGACTGTAGTTGAATTTATTTTCTAAACACAGTGTAGCCGAAAAACCGAGAGAGGTCAACATTTGAAAACGTAAACCCCTCTTAACTTTTTATACAACAACCATATCCTCCGCCCCCAGGAGTCTCAATTACAAACACATCCCCCGGCTGCATTTCCACAGTCGCCGTACTCCCCAAATCCTCAACTTTACCATCAACCTGTTCAACATAATTCCGCCCAACTTTCCCCGCTTCACCGCCATTCAAACCGCAAGGAGAAATCACCCGCCGCCCCGATAAAATTCCCGCCGTCATCGCCTCCCGAAAGCGCACTCGCCGCACAACTCCATTCCCCCCACGATGAGATCCATTACCGCCGCTATGAGCTCGAATTGCAAAACTTTCCAACAACACCGGAAACCGCCATTCTAATACTTCGGGATCGGTTAAACGCGAATTAGTCATGTGAGTTTGCACCGCATCAGTACCGTCAAAATCTGCACCAGCGCCCGAACCGCCGCAAATTGTTTCATAATATTGATAGCGCTGATTCCCAAAGGTAAAATTATTCATAGTTCCTTGAGAAGCAGCCATCACTCCCAACGCGCAATACAAAGCATCGGTAATATTCTGTGATGTTTCCACATTACCTGCTACCACCGCCGCCGGATAGCGAGGATTCAGCATACAGCCTTCGGGATTGATGATTTCGAGAGGTTTCAAACAGCCCGCATTTAGAGGAATATCGTCATCTACTAAGGTGCGGAAAACATACAAAACAGCCGCTTTGCACACCGCAGCGGGAGCATTAAAATTGTTGGCTTGTTGACCTGAAGTGCCAGTAAAATCTATTTTTGCACTGCGCGCAGATTTATCAATTGTAATCGCTACCTTAATTTGTCCGCCACTATCCATCGGATAAGTAAATTCGCCATCACTCAAAACCTCAATTACCCGCCGCACCGACTCTTCCGCATTGTCTTGTACGAAGCCCATATAAGCTTGCACAGTCTCTAATCCATAATGTTCTACCATCTTGAGCAGCTCTTCTGCGCCGCGCTTGTTAGCAGCAATTTGTGCTTGCAAATCGGCTATATTTTGAGGGGAATTGCGAACCGGAAAATTTCCCCCTGTCAGAAGTTCTAGTAATTCTTTTTCTCGAAAATTGCCCTCGCTTACTAACAGGAAATTGTCAAGCAATACACCTTCTTCGGTTACTGTTGTACTGTTAGGAGGCATGGAACCGGGAGTGATGCCGCCGATGTCAGCGTGGTGTCCCCGCGAGGCCACATAAAACAAAGGAAGGGAGGAATCACGATCGAATACTGGAGTAATAACGGTGATATCTGGTAAATGCGTGCCGCCGTTGTAGGGATTGTTAGAAACATAAACATCGCCCGGTTGAATCGCATTGCCTTGTGCTAAAATTAAAGCTTCAACGCTTTCGCTCATCGAGCCTAGATGCACGGGAATGTGCGGCGCGTTGGCAACTAATTGCCCGTTTTTGTCGAAAATTGCACAGGAAAAGTCGAGACGTTCTTTGATGTTGACTGACGAACTTGTGTTTTGCAATGTGACGCCCATTTGTTCGGCGATCGCCCGAAACAAATTATTAAAAATTTCCAGCAAAACCGGATCGGATTTAACCGCAGATAAACCCGAATGAACGCGGATATTATCTGCCTCCATCGGCGTGCATCGGCGGTTCAAAATTAGATCGTTTCTCTCGGTTAATTCCGCTTCCCAGCCCGGTTCAATAACATTAGTTCCCGTAGCTTCAACAATCATAGCAGGGCCTTCTATGCAGTCGCCCGATCGCAAATCGTCTCTGTGATAAACAGGCGTTGCCCGCCACCCGCCACCCACATACATTGGCACCGTTGAGATTGGTTGCACAGGCAAGATGTCCGTCCCACCAGAGGGGGAAATTGTGGATGCTTCCGGCACATCCATTCTTTCTACAACTTCCACCGAAACCGCTTCCACAATCAGCGGTTTTTCTGGCATAATAAAACTGTAACGCTGTCGGTGTGCTGCTTCAAATTCAGCCTGCATGACCTCAATATTGTCAGCAAAATCAACCGCCAAAACTGAGTCACTTCCCTGATATTTTAAGCGCAGCTTCCTAATAACTAAAACCTCTGACTCATTCTCTGCGTTCTCTGCGCCTCTGCGGTTCAATTCCCTCTTTCCCTCAGCCTCCAATGCAGTTAAAATATGATGCAAATCAGCTAATAATTCTGCATTTAAGTGTTGCTCGATCGCCCTTTCGCGAATAGCCCGCACATCAGCCAAACCCATACCGTAAGCTGACAACACACCCGCATAAGGGTGAATAAATACCCGTTTCATCCCCAAAGCATCCGCGATCGCACAAGCGTGTTGGCCGCCCGCACCGCCGAAACAGCACAATGTATACTCCGAAACATCGTAACCGCGCTGAAGCGAGATTTTTTTGACAGCATTTGCCATCTTTTCCACGGCGATCGCCAAAAACCCCTCCGCCACCTGTTCCGCCGTCCTATCGCCCCCAATTTCCCCCGCTAATTGCCCAAATTTTTGCTTTAGTACCTCAGGGGCGATCGGCAAATCTCCATTCAATCCAAATACTTTCGGGAAAAAATCCGGTTGAATTTTGCCCAACATTACATTGCAATCAGTAACCGTCAAAGGGCCGCCTTTGCGATAACAAGCAGGCCCAGGATTGGCCCCCGCAGACTCCGGCCCGACGCGGTAGCGAGCCCCGTCAAAAAAGACAATTGAACCGCCGCCGGCTGCTACAGTGTGAATTGCCATCACGGGCGATCGCAATCTCACCCCAGCAATTTCCGTCTCAAATTCGCGTTCGTATTCGCCGTTAAAATGGGCAACATCTGTCGAAGTTCCGCCCATATCAAAGGTAATAATTTTATCAAAACCTGCCTTTTTGCTCGTTTGAACTGCACCGACAATTCCCCCAGCAGGCCCCGATAAAATACTGTTTTTTCCTTGAAATTGTGCCGCGTCCACTAAGCCGCCGTTTGACTGCATAAACATTAATTTAGGGGGCGGACACGGGGAGGGCGGGCACGGGGACACCGCCCCTACAGGAGATAACTGACTGGTTACTTGTTCGACGTATCGACGTAAAATCGGAGATAAATAAGCATCGACAACCGCAGTATCTCCCCGCGAAACCAGTTTCATCAGCGGGCTAACTTCGTGAGATACTGAAATTTGAGTAAAGCCAATTTCTCTCGCTATTTTAGCAACTTGTTTTTCATGTTCCGAGTAGCGGTAGCCGTGCATGAATACGATCGCACAACTGCGAATTCCCTCATCGTATGCTTGCTGCAAAGACGGGATAAACTCGGGATTGACAGCAGTTAACTCCTCACCTTGAGCGCTGTAGCGTTCTGCAACTTCAATAACTCGATCGTACAGCATCTGGGGCAAAACAATGTGACGCGCGAAAATATTCGGGCGGTTTTGATAGCCAATTCTCAGCGCATCGCGGAAACCTTTAGTAATTAACAGAATTGTGCGATCGCCCTTTCGTTCCAGCAAAGCATTTGTCGCCACCGTCGTCCCCATTTTAATCGCTTCAATTTCGGTGGCGGGTATCGCTGCGTCGGCGGGAATTCTCAAAATATCGCGAATTCCTTGGACTGCGGCGTCGGTGTAGCGTTCCGGGTTTTCCGACAGCAGCTTGTGAATGACTAATTTACCGTCGGGGCGCTGGGCGACAATATCGGTAAAAGTACCGCCGCGATCGATCCAAAATTGCCAGCGAGTGTGATCGGGATAAGTAGGATTCATATCTCTTTTTTTTGATATTTTTGCTTGATTAATTTACAATTATTGACCCAAATTCTGTTCGAGTCAATTCATAAAACTCATAACTTTGGCTCATAAAACTCATAATTTATGGTCGCTCAAACTAGCAGGCGATCGCTCGCGTTAATTATAGATGTCGAATGCCCTTGACTAACCCCTGACAAACACCAGCCAGAAAATCCAAATCCAAAGTCTCAATCCTATCACTTTCTCGATGATAATGCGGATTTCGCATATTAGCAGTATCAGTCACCATGATAGCCGGATAACCATTATCCCAAAAAGGAACATGATCGCTGCGGCGAGTATCCGGCACAATTAAACCTCGATTCGGCACCGGCAGCCACTCGCAGGGCTGACCCGATTTGCGAATTTGGCCACTCAAATTTATCAAATCTGGAACCGTCCGCAAAGTGCCAATTAAAGCAATAAAATTACCACTATTAGGATAAAAATATTTTAAGCCAGCGGGGTAGCTTTGAGAATTAGGATTATGGTTGCAATAACCCAACATTTCCAAAGAAATCATTAACCGGATTGACTCTTGCTGTTGCTTGTATTTAGCTGCATGATGACTGCTTCCCAAATAACCGTATTCTTCCATATCGAAAGCGACTAATTGCACTGGATATTTGAGCGGCCCAGATGCGATATCCCTTGCGAGTTCCAGCAAAACAGCAACACCAGTAGCATTATCATCCGCCCCAGGTGATCCGGGTACAGTATCGTAATGAGCACCAATTACGATCGGTGGCAACCGCTTCTTAATCTGCTTTTCAATACCCAGATTGTCTTGCTTCCCCCCGTTAGCAAGGGGTGATTCTTCTTGCTTCCCCCCGTTAGCAAGGGGTGATTCTTCTTGCTTCCCCCCCTTAGCAAGGGGGGGACTGAGGGGGGGTAAATCCAAAATCAAATTGTGATGAATTCGCCCGCGAACCGCAAAATCGTCAATTTCTACAGTTCCCCACTGTGCCAACTGTTCGCGGATGTATTGCTGAGCATAAAAATGCCCTTGGGATGCGAGGTATGGGTTGCGATCGCGTACAATTTGAATCAGATGGCTGTGCAGGCGTTCCTTGAGATCCATGCGATCGGAAATACAATGAGTACATTAAGATTATATGGGATTAAATTATGATTGGAGAAGTCAGAATCGAAAATTATAAGTCCATTCAAAAGCTGAAGCTAGAATTAGGACGAGTAACTGTTTTGATCGGTGAAAATGGCTGCGGCAAGAGCAATATCCTAGAGGCGATCGCCCTTGCTTCTGCGGCGGCTGATGACAAGCTGGATAACGAGTTTTTAGCTTCTCGGGGCATCAGAGTTACAGAACCTCAATTTATGCGATCGGCTTTTGAAATTGACAATTTGATTAAAGATATCAAAATTGAGTTAAGAGGGAATGAGGTACAACCATTCAGTTGTATTTTACAAAATGATAATTCTCCCTATTCTCAGTGGGTTAGGAAAAATTTTTTGGGTGATATTGAAACCTTTCTAAAAACTGCTGTTAAGAGTGTTGTTGACAAATACGGTGGGGAAGAAAAACTCCGCTCTATTTTATTACAAGAAGAAAAAATTTTTTCACAACAAGAACTCTCAAGATTGGCAAAAGAGTTGCAATCATTTTCGCTGATAATTTCCCTCAATAAATTTATAATTTATTCTCCTGAAAACCAAGCCTTAAGAACTTTTGAAAAAGAAGGTCAAATTCAACCATTAGGCATAAATGGAGAAGGTTTGTTTAAAATTTTAAAATTTTTGAGTTCAGATAACCAGCAGCAGCTTAATGAAATTAAAAAAAAGCTGCAACTGATAGATTGGTTTCAAGATTTTGAAGCTCCTCCAAATTTATCAAATATTCAAATGTCTCTCCAATTTAAAGATAAATACTTAGACCAAGATTTAACTTACTTTGACCAAAGAAGTTCTAATGAAGGCTTTTTATTTTTGCTTTTTTACTTCGCTTTATTTATTAGCGATATCACACCTAAATTTTTTGCAATTGATAACATTGACGCTTCCCTCAACCCCAGATTATGTCGCAGATTAATGCAAGAATTAGTCGAATTAGCAAAAAAACACGACAAACAAGTTATATTCACAACCCACAACCCGGCTGTTTTGGACGGTTTAGATTTAGATGATGAGGAACAGCGGCTGTTTGTGATCTACCGCAACCAATTAGGGCATACTAAAGCTAGACGCATTCTCAAACCTGAACCTCTAGAGGGACAAGAACCTGTAAAATTATCCGAGGCTTTTTTGAGGGGCTATATCGGAGGGCTTCCTAAGAATTTTTAATATGATTAGTTTTGGATTAATTACTGAGGGATTGACTGACCAGATTGTGATTGAAAATATTTTAGCAGGATATTTCAATAATCCCGATCTAGATATTAGACCGCTTCAACCAGAAAGAGATAAAAAAGATGAAAACAAATTTAAAGGTTATGGTAGTTGGAGTCAAGTTTTTGCTTATTGCCGTTTAAAAGATTTTCAAGAAGCGTTTCAATTTAATGACTATATAATTATCCAAATAGATACTGATGTTTCAGAAGAGCATGGTTATGATATCCCACAGCGAGATGAAAATGGCGAATTCACTCCTAAAGAGTTGATTGAAAAAGTTATCGAAAAGTTTAAAGAGGAAATAATTGGCGAATATTTCTACAGTCAATGTCAACAGCGAATCATATGGGCTATATCAGTACACTCTATTGAGTGTTGGTTGCTGCCACTGTATTATAAAGACAACAAAAAGTCTAAATTCAAAAAGTGTTTAGAAACCTTAAATAAGGAGCTTGTAAAGAAACATGATTTTACAATTGACGCCAAAAAGCCTGAATATTATCGGGAGATTTCCAAACAATATAGCAAGCATAAGGATTTGATGGCTTGTTACCAACACAATCCCAGTTTGACAAGTTTTGTAGTAGAGATTGAAAGCAAGAAAATTGTTATTCCTTTAGAAGACGAGTGGTAAATTTAGGCAATTTTGCCTAAACTTTTCCACCTGCTACACTTCTGATTCCAATTCGCTAACCCGCAACTGCACGGGTAACTCTACAGAATTCAACTCAGATGACTCTAACAATCCTGTTGCTTCACCTTCTGCACTCGCTTCGCCGTGCCGCACTTTTCGCAATTTCTCACCCAAAGTATCCCGCTGATTAATCAAATAAATACTAACCAAAGTCAGCCCAACTCCCATAGATTGCAGCGGATTGAGGACTTCGCCCAAGAACAAATTGCCGAATAGCAAAGCAAATACGGGCGTAAGAAAGGTAAGAGAACTTAAACTGGTTAGACTGCCGGTAGAAGCAAAATAAAAGAATAAACCGTAGGCGATCGCACTTCCGAACACAGTAGAATAACCTAACGCCATCCAGCCGGAAAAATCGATATTCACAAACTGTTCGGACTCAGTTGCAGCCGAAATTGCCAACAGCGGCAAACCGCCCAAAATCATGTGCCAACCAGTCGCCACCACCGGGTCAACATAGCGGCAAACCCAGCGCACCAAAACCGTACCCACAGCCATCGACAAAGCAGCCAACAGCATCAACCATTCTCCACCCTGAAACAACTGTTCGATACCCCCAGAAACCTGCCTGTTTTCAGGATGAAAAAGCCCCAAAATCCAGCCATCGGGCAACCCGATCAAACTGATGCCCGCAACGCCAATAACTAATCCCAACCAGCCCCAAAAACCAATTTTTTCTTGAAACAGCCACAAACACAAAATCGCCACAGCTAGCGGCTGAGAATCAATCATCACCGAACCCAAGCCGGCACCGGTTCTCGCCAAACCTTCGGCTAAAAAGCCTTGAAATAAAGTAGCGTCAACCAAAGCAAACAGGGAAATCCACAGCCAAGCTTTCCAACCCTGCGGCTGCGGTTTTCCCATGAATGCGGCCGCCAGCAGCACCAACGCACCGGCAGGTATCAAACGCACGACAGCCACAAACAGCGGCGTTGTGTGCGGCATCACCCCCTTCATCGCTACCATCGCGGTTCCCCACAGGAAAAACGGCGCAATTAGCAACAACGGGGCAAAAGGCAATTTTGAATCGGTAAGTTTTAACTGCATGGCGGAGACTCCAAATAATTGATGAGAGTGGCTCTCAGGAGAATGATGTAGATTTGTTAAGCAATTTTTACAATTATATATCGCTGTTGAGTTAAATGCGATCGCACCAACCTCGGCAATTATGAACAGGCAAGATGCCTGTTCCACAACAAAATCAAGGTGCAACAGGCATCCGGCCTGTTGTGGCAATTATGAACAGGCAAGATGCCTGTTCCACAATCAAGAATTTTCTTGTGCAACACGCACCTTGCCTGTTGCGAACACAAGCACAGCATCTACCCCGATGAATAAGGCACACTATAAGAAGTTAGCTACAAAAATCCGTAACATTGTCTGTACACTGCCCATGATTTGGCCATTCAAGCCCCGCTACCGCAAACAAATCGCCCGTATCGAAATCACCGGAGCCATTGCCGGAGAAACCCGTAAACGAGTGCTAGAAGCTCTCAAAACCGTTGAAGAACGTAAATTTCCCGCCTTGCTGCTGCGGATAGACAGCCCCGGCGGCACTGTGGGCGATTCTCAGGAAATTTACAGCGCGCTCAAGCGTTTGCGCGAAAAAGTCAAAATAGTCGCCAGTTTCGGCAATATTTCAGCTTCTGGCGGAGTTTACATCGGCATGGGAGCCGAGCATATCATTGCTAATCCCGGTACAATTACCGGTAGCATTGGCGTGATTATCCGGGGTAACAATCTAGAACGGCTGTTAGAAAAAGTAGGCGTTTCTTTTCAGGTGATTAAATCGGGGCCGTATAAAGATATCTTGGCATTCGATCGAGAATTGACCGATCCTGAACAGCAAATTCTGCAAGACTTGATCGACACCAGCTACCAGCAATTCGTGGAAACCGTTGCTGAAGCCCGGAACTTGGCTGTTGAGAAAGTGAAAAGTTTTGCCGACGGTCGGGTTTTCACCGGGCAGCAAGCCTTAGAATTGGGTTTGGTCGATCGACTGGGAACAGAAGAGGACGCTCGCCGCCTTGCCGCCGAACTCGCAGGCCTCGACCCGGAAAAAACCGAGTCTTGCACGCTAGAAAAACAAAAACCTTTCCTAAATCGCGTCTTGGGGAGTAGTCTGGATATATCTAGGCTTTCAGCTTACAATAATTTGCTGGAATTCGAGCTTTCTACTAGCGGTTTGCCGCTGTGGATGTATCGCCCGTGATTAAATAAATTAGTCATTGGTCAGGAGTCAGTAGTCATTAGTTACCCCCTGGATGATTGGGCGATTGAAATGTGTTGACCTCAAACTCCAATGTGGCGCTTCGCCCGTCATAAGCGCTTCGCGCTGGCTTCGCCTACGAGTTCGAGGTCAAACTACACAAACCAAGTCCACTCAAGCGGGGACTAAGAAATAAAGTGGGTATTTAAACCTAATTTAGTATGACTGATGACTAATAACAAATGACTAATGACTAATGACTAATAACAAAAATATGGAGGAAATTTGCGTGGAGTGGCAAGTGCGGGGTATTCGTGGGGCAACTACTGCTAGCGAGAATTCGGTGGCAGCAATTCGAGAAGCGGTGAGAGAATTGTTAGATGAATTAGAAGCAAAAAATGATATTAATCCAGAATTAATTATTAGTGCTACGTTTTCTGCTACTCGCGATTTAGATGCTGTGTTTCCGGCCGCGATCGCCCGCGAACGTCCTCACTGGTCTAATGTTCCTTTGTTGGACGTACAGCAAATGCACGTTGAGGGTGCTTTGGAACGCTGCATTCGGTTTTTAATTCACGTCAATTGGCCGGCACATACTGAAATTTATCATCCTTATTTGCGGGGAGCTCAAAATTTGCGCCCCGATAGGAATTTAGCGGTGGCGGTGGCTGGGGAAAAATAATAGATTCACTTTGGGCTTGATTTAAAAGTTAACTCACCATTACAGGTGGGTTTATTTTTTACGGGACTTGATACAGTTCAAAACCTGCCCTGGGGATATATGGTTAAAAGCTTTTATTATAAAAAAAACCCGGTTTCTTTGAGAAGCCGGGTTTTTTGTCAATTAGACGCTTTCTTGTGATGCAGCCTAATCCCTAAAAAGATGTCATATATAAAATTCCAAAAGTCCTTTTTCCCTTCCAATATTCCCAAACTTTGAGGGGAACCTTTCTCATCCAACAGCGGCTTCACAGCCTCATAAGCAGGCTTGTAATTGTACCAAGGAATGGAAGGCCACAAGTGATGGATCAGATGATAATTCTGCCCCAAAATCAAGATATTTAGAATAGGACTAGGATATACTCTGGCATTTTTCCAACGATCGCGATCGTGAAACGGACGGTGCGGCAAATAATCAAAAAATAACCCCAACGCCAATCCCACCACCATAGCCGGAGAAAACCAAAAATTCAGCACGTAACCTAAATGGTCGTACTGAATCGAGATATACACGATCGCGATCACAAACAAACGGCTGAGAAACCATTCCAATAATTCGTATTTCCGCCACAGTTTGCGCTTAAAAAAGAAAATCTCGTGGTAAAAAAACCTCGCAGCAATCAACCACAAAGGCCCGCCGGTCGAAACATAATGGTCTGGATCGTTATCTGGGTCATTAACGTGGGCGTGATGCTGCATATGTACCCGCGTAAACACCGGGAAAGCAAAACCCAACATCAGCGCGCTACCGTGTCCCAAAATAGCGTTAACTGTGCGATCGCGATGGGCCGCATTGTGAGACGCATCGTGAATCACAGTTCCAGCCATGTGCAAAGCCAACACGTTCAGCGTAAAACAGCACCACTGCGGCCATCCCCAACACCAGAAACCCAAGTTAGAAATCACGAGAATCGCTACTGCACTCAAAAATAGCAGCAGTGTCGGATTGAAGTCACCGGGAGGACTCAGAAACTCTTTCGGCACTGTCAGCGGCCGTCCTGCCTCCGACATCTTTGTTAAGACTCCTTAATATTTCACACTTGCGTAGTATAAGATACAAGCCAGACAATAGTAAAGTTTTGTCAGGAACCTCAGCCTAAAGGCATGAAAGAACAGAGTCCGATCGCCAGACACTAGCGTCTGCACAAACAGCAAAGTATTGCTGTTGTACAAGGATACCAGTCCTAAATTAGCCAAAAGATCTCAGCAGAAGAAACAAAATCAATGGGTATATCTGTATGTATGTCAAGCCTGAGAGCGGAAAAATTTGCAAAAAAGGGCGATCCCCAAGAAAAAATTACCGATCGGTAAAAAGTCAGATATTCTATATATTGTTCAATACCTGCTTTTTTTTTGACGACTATCAAAATTTTTAAGACTTGAGACTAGCGTCATTGCTTGTAGTGCAAAGATGAAACGTTAGCCGAAATTTAAACAAGAAATCCACCTGCCTCCCGAGAACACCGCTGATGCAATTGCCAAAAGCCCTACGCCGGACTAAAATCGTCGCCACCATTGGCCCAGCAACTTCGGACCCACAAGTGCTGCGCCAGCTCATAGAAGCCGGTGCCACAACTTTGCGACTCAACTTTTCCCACGGAACAGAAGAAGACCACCAGCGCAGCATTCGCTTAATCCGGCAAACATCCTTTGAACTCAACCAGCCGGTTGCCATCCTCCAAGACCTCCAAGGCCCGAAGATTCGTTTAGGGCGCTTTGAGACAGGCTCTATAGTTGTCAAAAACGGCGATCCTTTCATTCTCACCAGCCGTCAGGTTCCAGGTACCGAACTCATTTCTTCCGTCACCTACGACCCCCTAGCAGACGAAGTTCCAGAAGGAGCAGTGATTCTGCTCGACGACGGCAAAGTGGAAATGCTGGTCGAAAAAGTAGACCGCGCTGCGCGGGAATTATACTGCCGCGTCGTCGTCGGGGGGCCGCTTTCCAACAACAAAGGCGTGAATTTTCCGGGAGTTTACCTCTCAATTAAAGCGCTGACTGATAAAGACCGCAAAGATTTAATGTTCGGCCTCGACCAAGGTGTCGATTGGGTAGCCCTGAGCTTTGTGCGAAATCCCCAAGATGTGCTCGAAATTAAAGAGCTGATTGCCAGTGCGGGCAAGCAAGTACCGGTGATTGCCAAGATCGAAAAGCACGAGGCGATCGAACAAATGGAGGAAATTCTCACCCTTTGCAACGGCGTGATGGTCGCCCGCGGCGATTTGGGAGTGGAACTGCCCGCCGAAGACGTGCCGATTTTGCAAAAGCGGCTGATTGCTACCTCCAACCGCCTGGGTATTCCGGTAATTACCGCTACCCAGATGCTCGACAGCATGGTCAACAATCCCCGTCCCACCCGCGCCGAGATTTCCGACGTGGCCAACGCGATTCTTGACGGAACTGATGCCGTGATGCTCTCGAATGAAACTGCTGTCGGCAAGTTCCCCGTCGAAGCGGTGGCGACGATGGCGAGAATTGCGGTGCGGATGGAGAAGGAAGGAATTAAGCGGAATATTAGGAATGTAGAAGATATTGGTCGATCGATCCCCAACGGAATCAGCCAAGCAGTCAGCCAAATCTCCGAACAATTGAACGCGGCAGCCATCATGACGCTAACCAAAACCGGCGCCACAGCCCGAAATGTCTCGAAGTTCCGACCCAAAACTCCGATTTTGGCAGTTACTCCTCACGTAGACGTAGCCAGACAACTGCAATTAGTATGGGGAGTAAAACCCTTGCTGGTGCTGGATTTGCCCTCCACCGGCCAGACATTTCACTCTGCCATGACTGTCGCCCAGGAAAAAGAGTTAGTGTGCGACGGAGATTTAGTGGTGATGACCGCCGGTACTCTGCAAGGGGTTGCCGGATCGACGGATTTGATCAAAGTTGAGGTAGTGACAGCAGTTTTAGGCAAAGGCACCGGTGTCGGTTTGGGATCGGTGAGTGGCATGGCCAGAGTTGCTCGCACTGCTGCGGATGTAGGCAATTTCCACCCGGGAGAAATTTTGGTAGTGGAACACACCAGCGTCGCTTTTGTGGAGATGATTCGGAAAGCAGCAGGTGTGGTGACGGAGGAGGACAGTTTGACTTCTCACGCGGCGATTATCGGTTTGCGCTTGGGCGTGCCGGTGATGGTGGGCGTAAAGAATGCCACGCGGGTAATTCGGGACGGAACTATGCTGACGCTCGATATGCAGCGGGGTTTGGTTTATTCCGGGGCCAGAGGCGGCTCAACTGACGCGGAAGTGACCGTTTAACTGTTGGTGACCTAGGAGTTGTGGAGTTTTGAATTAAATTCTACAACTCCTTGCTTTTTTCGCTTAGGTTGTGCTAAAATTCAAAATTGTCTGTGCCGATGTAGCTCAGGGGTAGAGTATTCGATTCGTAATCGAACGGTCGTGGGTTCAAATCCCACCATCGGCTTTGGGTTTCAGCGATTTTTGTCTATGCTTTAGTCTACAACTGAGCTCAAAACGCAGTTTAACTGCTCAAAAATGCTCTCGGCAAAGTAGCCGAGAGCATTTTTATTTGCCCTAAATCCTTGTGTGGTAGATAGGGTGAATTTTTTAAATCAACAGTTAAACCTGAGTTCGTGAAAATGGCGATCGTCATGAACCGAGTTAATCACCTGGCAGTAACAAGTTCGAGCCACAAAATGCGTGAATGGCGATCGCGTGCATCAGCCAATCATGGCGCCAAAAATAGGGTAAAATTGCGATCGAAGCGTCACACTCTTTTGAACATTCAGCAGCCCATGCAAAAAGCATCTGAGATGAGAGTAGAAAACTTAGATTATCTCGGCTTAGTAGCAAGTCTAATTGATCGCCTAGGAATCTTCCCAAAAATCGGTAGTCCTGCATAGTCAGTATAATTAGGGGTTTTATTTTATAGATAAACTGGCGTTATACTCATGAATAAAATACCAAATATATCCAATGTGATTGGAGAGTATTTTAGAGAATTAAAGACTTTTTTTGACCCTACGAGATATTCTTTGTCTCATCGTATTATTAAATCTTTCTACAGAGTTTTTCAGACCCGTATCCTTTTCTACTAATCTGTGTCTTTTTTGAGGAAAAAGTATCCCATAAGCACGCCAAAAGTCTGTAGAACTTACAGCGTATTGACTATAGACTGCAAGCAATGCTGTGTCCTTACGGGAAGCTTTTTTAGATTGGTATTAGTTCCGATCGCACAATTTCCACTGCAAAAACGCGAGCAAACTCAGCGACAAGGATCGATCGCACTCGATCGACCTCAATTCCCGGGATAAACTGCTCTAAACTCCCAACAGGTCGATCGGGAATCCCGCAAGGTACAATTTGCCCAAAACCTGCGATATCCGGACAAACATTTAAGGCAAAACCGTGCATCGTAATCCAGCGGCTGACTTTAATGCCGATCGCACCTACTTTGCACCCATCTACCCAAACCCCAGTCATACCGGGAACCCGCGAACCCTTCAACCCGCAAACTTCCAGCACCCTCAGCAGCACTTCCTCCAACTGCCGCAAATACCAGTGCAAATCTTGTTGGTGGCGCCGCAAATTTAAAATCGGATAGCCCACCAATTGGCCCGGACAGTGGTAAGTCACCTCGCCGCCCCGCTCAACTCGGTGCAGTTCCGCGCCAGTTTGACTTGGGTCAAATTTCAGAAATTCCAACTTTGCTCCCATTCCCAAAGTGTAAACCGGCGGATGTTCCAGCAAAATCAGGACATCTGGCAAATCAGGCGTGTCGCGGCGTTCTTGCACGAGTTTTTGCTGGATTTCCCAAGCTTGGGAGTAGGACACAAGTCCCCAATCGAGGAGCAAGCAGGGTTGTGCATTTAGCTGTTGAGGGGTGAGAGGGGAAATCATGCAAAAAATCAATAGTGTTTTGACGGAATATTGGCGCAGTTTAAATCAAGAATTGTCAACATATAATAAAAGATTTGGAAGATAAGTGTTTTCCAGAATACATAGTGCTACTGTATAAAATATACCCACGTTACAGAAGGGAGGGAGCTCTATGAAGCTTGTTATCCAGGGTAAGAATATAGAAATCACCGATGCGATTCGCGAGTACGTCAATCAAAAGCTTGAAAAGGCAGTTAGCCATTTTCAAACTTTGACTACGGAAGTGGACATACATCTATCGGTGGCTCGTAACCCCAGGATCAATCCTAAGCAGACTGCTGAGGTGACAATTTATGCTAACGGCAGCGTGATTCGGGCTGAAGAAAGCACGGAAAGCCTTTATGCTAGCATCGATTTGGTTGCCGACAAGATAGCTCGTCAACTGCGGAAATTTAAGGAAAAACGCCACGACAACAAGACCCAAAGTAGTGCCAAAACGGTTACGGTAGTTGATGAACATCCTGTAGTAGCGGATCTGATTGGCGATCGAACTCCCGAACTTCCTGCTGAGGTGGTGCGAACTAAGTATTTTGCCATGCCTCCAATGACTGTGCAAGAAGCTTTGGAACAATTGCAGATTATCGATCACGATTTCTATATGTTCCGTAATGCGGAAACAGGCGAAATTAACGTGCTCTACGAACGCAAGAGTCACAGCGGCTATGGAGTTATCCAACCCCGCCACAGCAACGGTAACGGCAATAGCAAAAATGGCAAAACTGCCGAAAGCGCTACATCTGAAAAATCGAGTGTTGCGAAAAGCTAGATAATTGCTGAGTGCTAATTGTTAATGGCTGCAAGCCGTTAGCAAAAAAGGACTAAAGTCCTTACTACGAACCACGAGTTTTTAGTAAGGACTTTAGTCCTTTCTTGGTTTTTTAGAGAATCAGGACTGAGGTGTTCACTACGAACAAGTGGTAAAATCTGTCTTTACCAGCTAGCTGTATCTCGCGACTAAATCTTTCGCTGCTTGTCGGTGTTTTTCTACCAAACTCGGCGGGGAAAGCACTTGGGGGCTATCAATATATCTTTGCACCCACAGACTGAATTTGTTCAGGGAGCGATGGGGCAAATCTATCTGATAATTAACATACAGCAGCTTGCCAAAACTGTCCCTGGGCCCTTCCTTAATTTTTTGTCGCGGGTGTCGCCGATCTCCCTCTAGACTCCTTGCGCTGTCTGGGGTGTAGAATGGAGGTGAAACTAATTGAATGGAATGTATGCGGAAGTTAGTTTTCTCAGATACAGAAATGTTTTATCGTGAGCTAAAGACAGCCTTGGAGCAAAGTGAGCAAGTTGAAGTTATTACAGACTACGAGCGATATTCAGACCTTCCAGAGAAGTTAAAAACCATTTTTGAGTTACACAAGAACAAATCGGGAGAGTGGGTAAATATAGCTACAGGCGCATTCATCCCTTATTCTGCTGGGGTTACTACAATTAACTACTCTGCCCTCTATATTTTTGCTGGTGCTGGTGCAGGTGCTATTCTGGGATTTATAGTTGGTGGCCCTGTTGGAGCAGCAGTTGGCGGTGGTATCGGAGCCATAGTTGGAACTGTTGCTGTTGTGACATCAAGCGGAAGGCATCATGTAGATATAGAAATTGATGCGAATCGTAAACTCCGGCTTAAGATTAGCCCAATCCATTGAACAATGCGACACTCCCCACTCGCTGGGGAAACTAATTGAATGGGAAGTTTGTTAACTCTGGGGTCAAGTTTGATAATCTGTCTTGGTGCTCCCCACTCGCTGGGGAAACTAATTGAATGGAAACTGACCTGCATCGGCGCAAGGGTCGCACCAAATTTGTTGGCCCAACTCCCCACTCGCTGGCGAAACTAATTGAATGGAAACGCGCCGCCTGCACGACGAACTGCACATCACCAGCCTCCCCACTCGCTGGCGAAACTAATTGAATGGAAACTTAAAAAAGCAGCCAAGGTTTCCATCTTGACTGCTTTCAATTTTCCCATTCACTAGAAAAATACATGACTTACACACTCATACTAAAGAAACCGGGTTTTTTACCTAATAGGTGGGTTCCCAGCAAGGATTTTCGTAAAAAAACCCGGTTTCTGACTTCCCCTGCATCCTGGACTAAACTAATTGAACAGACACTCCCTACAAAAGCAAATCCAACAGCAATATAAACCCTGTCAATATATACTTTTTTTTGACTTTTGCTACAAACATTAACCTAACTCCTGGCCGGGCACGGCAATGCCACTTCCCTACGGATGAGAACCTCTAATTTCTATGTATCAATATTTTTCATAATTAGTATAATTTTTTCTCCTGTCAATCAAGCATCCCAGTCTCAGTCCAATATTCTTCAATAGACTTGAGCTAAAAAAGGGCGATTTATCAAACCATGTAAACAATAGATTGCGACTTCCGCGCCAATATCGAAGAAACCGGGTTTTTTAGCTAATCTGCTAGATACAGCAAATCATTTTCGTAAAAAAACCCGGTTTCTGGCCACCCGCGCGCCATCTAAATTTTGATGGTGTCTAAAGTTTTGAGTGCTTCTGCAACGTGTGCTTTGAAGTCTAACATGGAGTCAAAAATATGCTTGACAACGCCTTCTTTGTCAATGACATAAGTTACTCTACCGGGCATAATCCACAGTGTAGCTGGAACTCCGTATAATTGCCGCACTTTGTTGCCAGTATCGCTCAGCAGTGTAAAGGGTAGCTGATACTTGGAGGCAAATTTTTGGTGCGATTGTTGCGAATCTTCGCTAATTCCTATGACTTCTGCACCTGCGTCTTTGAAAACTTCATAACTATCTCGAAAAGCGCAAGCTTGGGTGGTGCATCCGGGTGTGTCATCTTTGGGATAAAAGTAGACTATGACGTTTTTTTTACCTTTAAAATCTTTGAGGCTGACTGATGTGCCCGTTTGAGATGGTAAGGTAAAATCGGGTGCGGTGTCTCCTACTTTGACTGTCATGTTTTTTTAACTGAGTAGCTCTGTTTGCGGGAAATTTTAACTTATGTTATTGTACAGTTTTTTTGAGCAATAGTTCGCAGTTGCGATCGGGCAATTCGACAGACTCCGATTTTTCCTGTCTGGCACTCCTAAGAAAAACCCTTTTTACAAAATTGGAATGCTGTTAGCGATTCACAGTTACGCGGATTAATTCGAGAGGCTTTTTTGAACGGCACATCCACGGGGATTAACGAAGATTCTTATTAAGAATGAGAGGGGCGACGCTGAAGCGTTACTACAAACTTCTTTGTTATCGGCCTTTAGTTAAATTTTTTAATTCTCGCCATATTGGGGGAATTTGACCAGAGTGTGTGCGGGGCTGAGTGAGGATTCCTTGAGTGGGACTGAACAGCAATGATAACACAAAGAATCCCGATGCAACTAAAACTATTGCGGGCCCGGATGGTAAGTTATAAAAGTAGCTGAGATACATTCCGCTAATGCTGGAAATAACTCCGATTATTGCGCCTAAAATCATTACTTGGTGCAGGCGAGTGACTAGGAGATAGGCGGTACTTGCAGGTGTAATTAATAGGGACAAAACTAGCACTACGCCAACGGCTTTGAGGCTGGCAACTATTGTGAGGGCGATGAGTACCATCAGTCCGAAGTTTAGCAGGTTTACTGGCAAACCTGTTGCTTGTGCTCCTAATGGATCGAAGGTGTAAAATAGCAGTTCTTTGTAAAAGACTACTACAACTAATAAGACTACGGCGACAATGACGGCTGTGTCGATCGCATCTTGGGGGGTAACGCCGAGGATGTTGCCGAAAAGAAAGTGGTTGAGGTCGATTTTGTTGTCTTTTTGGACGATCGTAATTAGGGTGATGCCGAGGGCGAAGAAGGCTGAAAATACGATGCCCATTGCGGCGTCTTCTTTAATTGTCGATCGAGCTTTGATCCAAGCTATGATTACTGTACTCAAAACTCCGGCAATGAACGCGCCGATAAATATGTTTGCTCCGAGGATAAATGCGATCGCCAATCCGGGCAAAACCGAGTGGCTGATGGCGTCTCCGAGCAAGGCCAGCCGCTGTACCATTAGGTAGCTGCCGACGATCGCGCAGACAATGCCGACGAGAATGGCAATTATGAGCGATCGCTGCATGAATCCGTACTGCAACGGCTCAATTAAGGTTTGTATCATAAAATTATAAAATTACAGTTAACTAATGACTAACAATCAAAGCAACCCGGTTTAACCGGAGATTTATCGTTGCCAAACCCAATATTATCCAAGAAACTGGGTTCAAAAGCGTAACTCATAGATTAATGACTGCTGGCTAATTAAGCTGCTTGTCCGGCAAAGAACATTACTTGTCCGCCGTAGGCGCGGTAAAGGTTTTCTTGTGTTAGCACTTCTTGACGGGGACCAGCGGCAATCACTTCTGTATTTAGCAAAATTAAATCGTCAAAATTGGTGATTGATTCGCCTAAGTCGTGGTTTACTACTAAGACGATTTTCCCGGCATTTGCTAGCTGGTGGAAGATGTCAAAAATGATATTTTGAGTTTTTTGGTCAACGCCGACAAACGGCTCGTCAAAGCAGAAAATAGCGGCTTCTTGGGCTAATGCTCTAGCTAGAAATACTCGCTGTTGCTGTCCGCCGGAAAGTTGTCCGATCGGTCTGTCTTTGTAAGCACTCATCCCTACTCTTTCTAAGGCATCGGCAGCGGTGCGGCGGCTAGCTGCGGAGAAGCGGCGAAACCATCCGGCTTTTCTGACTCTTCCCATCATCACGACATCCCAAACGGTGGCGGGATAGTTCCAGTCAATTTGCGATCGCTGGGGCACGTAGGCTACTGTTTCGAGTCGATCGGCGATCGCTTCTTCGCCCCAGGTAACAGTGCCGCGAGCTGCCGGAATTAAGCCCAACATTGCTTTGATCAGCGTGCTTTTGCCGGCACCGTTGGGCCCAATAATACCTGTCAGCCTTCCCGGTTTCACGGAAAGACTGATATCTTTGAGTGCCTCTACCGTGCGGTAGTTTACTGCTAAGTGCTTAACAGTGATAATTTCAGTGTCGGTAGCGCTGTCTTTGAGGTGGCAAACCATTTGAGACCAAGGATTCTCGTTGGGGAAGGCGGCGGTATTCATTGCGGTGACTCTATCTCCTTTTTATTAAGTTTACTGTAAAAATGAAAAGAATATGAAATCATCGGTAAATAGGAATAATCGGGAACGCACCAGAGGTAGATAATGCGACAGTCCAAGCTGGAAACCCCTCAAACCATAGGTTTTGTGGCGAAAATCTCAAGTAGGTTAAAACTTATATCTTCCACCATTCTCAACGATCGCGATCTGGGCGGGCTATTCGCCCATCCCACCAGAATATTCAATCATTGTGAAACAGTCATCTTGCCTGTGGTGGAGAAGAGTGCAAAATGTGAGTTAAAACCAACGACAATTGTGAAGCAATCCTATCCAGGGGAGTTTAGCGGTGAGTCGGGGATTGAAACCGCCCGCCCTGGATTGGACAAGTCCAAGGTATTTTGGATTAGAAGTATTGCCTGCGGCATTTTGACTTTGGGTTTATTTAGTTGCGCTCAAACTCAGGGCGATCGCCTCTCTCCAGAGGCAGATGCTAAACCCAAGGTAGTTGCTACCAGCACAATTATTGAGGATTTGACCGATCGACTAGCGGGTGGCGAAGTTCAGCTAACAGGAATTTTGCAGCCTGGAACCGATCCTCACGTTTACGAACCGGTGCCAAAAGATTCTCAAGCTTTAGAACAAGCTAACTTAATTTTGTATAACGGTTACAATTTGGAACCGGGATTAATTAGAATAATGAATGCCGCCGGAATTAAGGCGCGGAAATTAGCAGTGGGGGAAGTTGTCAAGCCTTTGCTACTGAATAAAGAAGGCAATACCGTACCCGATCCGCACGTTTGGGGAAATGTGGAAAATGTAGTTCAAATGGTGGAAGCAATTCGGGATGCACTAATCGAAGTGTCGCCGGAAGATCGGGAGAAGTTTACGCAGAATGCTGTGAAACTTACTGAAGAGTTAAAACGTTTGGATAGTTGGATCGAACAAGAGATTAAAACTATCCCCGAAAATCAGCGCAAATTAGTCACAAGTCACGATGCTTTTCAATATTACAGCCGCGCCTACGGATTGGGAGATGCTAACAGTTTGATCGGGATTAGTACCGAGGAACAGCCGAGCGCTCAAACGGTGCAAAAGTTAGTAGAATCGGTGAAAGCTGCGGGAGTTCCTGCTATTTTTGCGGAGACTACAATTAACCCGCAACTGATTAGAACAGTGGCGGAGGAAGCGGGGGTAAAATTGGCGGCGCAGCAACTTTATTCGGATTCGATTGGAACGGCGGGAAGCGAGGGCGATTCTTATGTGAAAATGATGTCGGCTAATACTCGCGCCATCGTCGAAGCTTTGGGGGGGAAATACACGCCGTTTGAAGTTAGCAAGTAGCAAGTAGGGTGCGTCTGAAGAGTTTTCTTTTATGTGCGGATAGGGTGACAGCTAACTGATAGCAGTTTCAAACAAGAATGCAACTGTAGGCAATATCCAAACCCCGATAGTCATGCTTGATTCCCAATCTAAAATCTAAAATCTAAAATCTAAAATTGTATGACGCACTCTACAAGTTTCAGTTTACCTGCTTCGACAAAATTAAATTAAGCACGTTCAACTCGTTGGAACTTAAAAGATATTTATCTGTAAATATTTTTCCCCTCATCTGCTCTAAACTGTAACTTCTAAACACAACAAACGGGAAATTTTGATACTTATCTCCTATAGGCAGAACATTACCAACAGGATATAGTGCCCGGACATATGCAGTCAAGATATCTCGAAAATGTTGGTATTTCGGTTCTTCCGGGTTGGTGGCAAAATATTTGCTGAATACTTCACCAGCAATAAATACAAACAATGGCAAGGCATAATACTGGTCATTACGCTGGCTGCTTTGCTCAAATCTCTGTGTTTTATTAACAGGCTCCATCAGTTTTTTCACTAACTCTATAGCATCCTTAATCGCAAATTGCAAACTCTCTGGATACGCACTGCTACGGCTAATTTCCTGCATATTTTGCCAAAGTTGACCGTTAGCATGGGTGGCGATATTGACGAGCGACATCGTGTAGGTTTCCTCTAAGATTTTGGAGGAAATAGGCACCACTAACAAACCACCACTAATATAGCCGAGTTCGAGGTTGCTAAGGCTCAATAACTGCTCGAAACCTTTACTTACTAACTGGGAAAACTCACTGTTAAAAAAATCGCGCTGTGAAAGATACGAAGTCTGAGATTTACCGCTGGAGTCAACATTATCTCTCAATTCAAAATCAGCTTGACCCAGCAAATCTTCTAGACTGCTATAGACTTGTTGTAAACGCCGATCGCTCCTGTGACTCCTGTGTTCGCTCTTCAACTGATCGATTAACTTTTTCATTTGGGATGAGAATGTTTCACCAGCCGCTAACACAGACTTGCCACCGATCGGTATTATAATAAATTTATCTTGACCGATTTGCCCGCAACCATAAATTCGTGTCGTTATAGATGCTTTCAAAATCAACAGGATATTTAAAAGACTCAATTTGCTTTCCTGTATAGATATCTCCTGGTTGTCTTCAAAATAAACTGAACGCTCGCCCAAATAGAAAATTAATTCTTTGTCCTGATTATCAATCTCATCATCCCCGCGACCCCTATAAATCACCTGAATCACTTCCA
Source organism: Microcoleus sp. MON1_C1 (assembly GCF_036701945.1). Lineage (NCBI taxonomy): Bacteria > Bacillati > Cyanobacteriota > Cyanophyceae > Oscillatoriales > Microcoleaceae > Microcoleus > Microcoleus sp. MON1_C1. The sequence continues at coordinate 36,037 of NZ_JAUBRO010000040.1, forward strand.
TCAGGTTTTTTTCTATTTCAAACCGGGGAATTTCAACCAAAATGTGTTTAGCCTTGGGAAAAGATAGCCCCCGACTACCTGAAGCAGTCATAAACACTACTTTCACCTTTTTTTTGCATTTTTGGATTAACTCTTTTTCCTCCTCACCAATGTTAACGTGTATTTCTATATAATCTGTTCCTTTTTGAAACCGACCTCGATGCTCTCTAATTTTATCTATTAATTTTCCCAATCTTTGTTTGTCCTGAATATAGACTATCAGTTGCTCAACATCAGAGCGTTTTAAGAGAGCTTCTATATCCTCTAAGATTTCATCTTGCATTTTGTTTACTAAATTATTATCTCGCTCTACCAAAGCGTCTTCAATAAACTTACAAGAATCGACAAAAACTTTATAGGTGATACCTAAACTTTTGGCAGGATACGAGTTAGCGTTGATAACAGTTGCGTCAGTACCTTTAAACTTAAAATGCTCCTCGGACAGAGGAAAAGCAGGATTTGAAGCCCTGCGAAAATAGATTTTATCAGGTTCAGCCGAGGGATCGTCCAAGTGTTGGTTGATTACAGCAGGATCAACTATAGAAGCATCTGCAACAATCACTTTTGTGTTAAACCCGTGTTCCGAATTATCCCTCAATCCATACCTGTTTAGGATATCGTCGATGCCGTTTAAAAACTCTACTCCTCCCTCATCCCCTGTAATTTCATCTATCATGATAAACAAATGCTTAAGGCGACTCGATATATCTTTCATGCGATCTGGAAGAACTAAATTTTCGCTTTCGATGTAAGCATTCCTAAAAATTTTCTCAAAATGTTTTAACGTGTCGCCTGCATCAGTTTTCTTTAAAGATTGGATGGAAACAGTAGCGACAATGTTGTTTGAATGTTCACCATTTATCAGGGTAGAGATGGCTTCACAAATGCTGTTGAGTACGCCCTTAGTTTTCACTCCAGTATCTTTAATAACATTTTCTGTTTGTCTGTTGAGTCGGTTCTCTCGCCTACCTTGACGCTCATTTTGTCTGCTATCTTCAAACTGAACGGCTTGCCATCTAAAATTTTCTTGATGCTGATTTGAGAGATACTGCACAGTATATTGACCGCCGCTATCTTTAATTAGGTCGCTATGAGTATTGATTGCGAATAGTTTGTCATCGCACAAACAGTCTGTACCTGCTTTTTTAAACTTGTCGATGATATCTAGATTTACCTGCTTCCGGGGACTGACATAAAAGAAGAGAAATCCATCGTCCATGTGATTTTTGAGAAAATTGGCGATCGCAGTTGTCTTGCCAATACCGGGATTGCCAGTCAAAAATATATAAGTAGCGGCAGATTCTAGAGCTTTTTCTATGAGTTGAGCATGAGCATCCCGCAGTTTCACAGTGCCGCTCAATCCTAACTGCTGCCTCAATTCATCCGGTACAATTCCCACCGAGTTAAAAAAATCCTCAAGTCGCTCTCTATGACGCACAACATTTATTTGGTCTGCTGAAATTGCTAACAGATCGTCAACAAACTCTTGACCGCGAGCGAAACTGTGGTAAGCACTCCGCTTGATTTTATTTAGAACTTTCCTGCGAGCATCGTTTATCTCTTCATCCTTTAAATCATGCTGGTAAATCAGACGACAAGTTTTCAAAACATCTAAATTTTCTGGACGGACAGACATAGCACTAATTCCGCGATCTGTATATCCCACCGCATTAAATATCACCTGCGAATCGTCAGCAAGTATCCCCGTCTCTCGGAGAAATTCATAAAAACTATGAGCGTAGCCGCCAGCCTGAATTAACTTAGCACTCTCCTTGTCATCATACTTAAAAGCAGTAAAGTAAGTCTTCAAGCCTTCTGAAAACTCGACTTTACAACTTTCAGTATCTATGCGAAGTTGAGAAAACACGCTTTTCGATCGCAAGTAATTCATATCTCGTCCCAACGAACGCCTGATAATCTCTAAATAGTCCAGATTTGTAACATCCTCAGATGTCCTAATCGAAAACACAGACAAGTCTACACAAAGAATCCTAAAGTGCTTCTGGCGATATCGCAGCAATATTAGAGTATCCGCTCTCAGAAACTCGCCTTTCTGTTTGTAACGTCCAATATACTGAGAAATATTTTCAATCGGGTCAAATGGAGATAAGACTTCTCCAAACCACTGTTCCTCACCTTTAGTGTAAGTGCCAATACTGCTCTCATCGCAAAAACAGCACTGGTAATACAAAATTTCCAGATGTCGCAGTTTGTTTGGCTCGTTCCAACCTGTAGATTCCAGGTACTCTCTAAAAAAGTTTAAACCTGATATAAAACCTTTTTGTAGGAAAAATACGCTCCACTTTTCAGCCATCTTCCTTTCCAAGGGACTGATTATTTTATCGGTAATTTTTCTCAGCATCTTCGGAAAGCTTAACTGCTGCAATTCCTGAAGGTATAAGTTTTCAAAATTATACTTAATTTTCTTCTCTTTAATGCAGGCAAGAATCCCAATATTAAACCCTAGTTCAAACAAACGCCCTAAATCTTCTGCTATCTTAGATTTCATGAATGCGTGCCTCCTTCCGGTGTATTTAAGACTTCTTTAACTTTGGTTAAAAACGCCAAGGCATTAAACTCCGCAGTTCCTCCCATATGCTTGTACAAAGATAGCTTGCCTACTGATTGATCTCCAATCAGGTTTTCGTAAGGGTCTAGTTTAAAACTGATTTTACCAGTTCTACCACTTTCTTTTTCGTATCTCGAAAAGTGGAACAAAGTCAAATACTGCAAAATGTCATTTTTGATTGGAGTATTAGAAATTAATCCCTGATGAATATGTTCATCATCTAGTATATCTTTATAGATATTTAACAAAGTAGCATAGGAAATTACACCCCTATAGTTGCGTTCTGTCTCTGAACCTACTATCAGTCCGTTAAACAGGTTAAAAAATACAACTGAGCGCTTGCTAGGGTCTTTGACTAGAGCTGTCAATTCCAGCGTATCCTGAATGTACAAAGAATTTACTCCCAATGTTTCTGATAGCTTGACTGCATAGTATTTATCAAAAAACATCGGATAAATTTTGATATCGTTATAGTTTTCCTTAAAATATTTAATCACATCTTTCGACATGAAGAATAAAGCATCTTCTTTTTGAGTCATGTGCAAGGTACTAGAATAGGGAGCTTTGGCAATATAAAGAAAGTGCCTGAATCCCATTTCGTAAACTTCCCCTATTTTATCCCGCACAACTGTAGGTTCTTTAAACATCTGTTCGTGTTCGTAGGTTTCAGAGAATGTTTTGAGCAACTGTAGCCTCACCGAACCATCATTTTGACGCCTCGCTCCCACAATTTCTCCCTGCAAATTCGACAGCTTTTGCTCGCTATTCCACTTAGCATCGCTTTCCCGACTGGAAACTATAACTATAGCGAGTTTATCCAGTTCTTTTGGAGAGTCTGACTCGTTGTCAAAGGTAAACTTTTTAGGCAGCACAGAATACAGAGAACTCATCACATTGGCAGCTTTGTATTCTATATTCCTGATATCAACACCCTGAGAATTCGAACGATGTTCCTCATTTAGTAAATGCGACAACCTTTTAGATAAAGAACGCATGAACTCTTCTACGGGCGAATCAGATTGTTGGTTACTAAGTTGTAGCCGCAGTATGGGAATGAATAATCTACTCTGCTTTTCCAAAAGTAGCTTCAGGGAAGTATATGCAAGTAAATCGAAAGTAAACCGATACACAAAACTTTTTTTATCCTCCCATTTATTGCTAGCTAGGCTGTAGGGAAAAGCAACTAATTTTCGTTTTTTAAACAGATTATCATATGTTTTTCGGGACAAGTCCTCTTTTGGCATTAGCAGCACTGGTAGAGCTTTAACACCTGTGATATCATACTCCATACTGAAGCTTTGTAAGTCATCAGTAGAAAAATAATGAACATCACTAATTTCAATTTGAGCTGTCAGAGTACACAGGGAATTTTGAGCAGCATTTGCTTTACCAATAGCTATATATTTTAATGCTTTTTTGTGTTTGCTTCCGAAAACCGGCTGAAAAAATGTAGAGTTTGTAGAAATCTTGTCAATACTCTGCTCTAAAATGCTGCTTTTTACCGAAATGTGGAGCGGAAATTCTTTCGGTAAATTCTTTTGTTTTAGTAGTTTTTGCAGGAGATTTTTGAGCGTGTCTATTTTAGAGGCAATGTTATATTGTTCAAAATATTTTTTGATGTCTTGTAAAACTATTTTTTTCGCTGACTCATCAGACCCGTTAAAAGTTTTTAGTACGTTTTCTTCAAATTCTGGAATAGGATTGTATTCTAAGTCCGAGTTAACTGTATAACCCTCTGATGAGGGGTCTTTTCCGGCAAAAACGAAGTAGTACAAAAATACTAACTTCAATAGCTTTCTAGCAAAAATTTCTTTTCTAGCAGGCTTATCAAGTTCGGCTTTGTGTTCCTCACTTTCAGGGTCAAGCAGATTGAGATAATACTCAAAGACTGTTTTGCCACCATAGGCTTGAACTGGGTTATTAAACTTGAGCTTTAGTCCAAAAACAAACTGAATATCTCCCTTATTTTCGTCTTTGGTTTCTCCTAAATATCCTTCTATTTTGGGAATAATCGGCAGCATATCGAATGCTTCAGCACGAGCAAAAGCATCTCGGTAATTCAAGTCGGTGTCCGCATAGTTGACCGAGTAATCACCGTCGCCTTTTTCGAGATTGCTGATATATTTATCAATGAGCTTGAGACGCCGGATTAGGTCTTCTAAATAGATTACCCCCTCATTATTTGACGCGCTATTGCTTGTGCTAACGTTGTCTTGGAGAAATTCTAAATAACATATCTGTGCCTGTTTTTTTAGTTTGCCGATACTTTCGGTATCTACAATTTCTTTGAGTTTGTAAAAATCTGATTTAGAGTCTTCCTCTAAGTCTCTAAGAATATAATCCAAGTCTTCGCGCTGGCTGTCATTAGCACTAGCAAACTGAGATTTGATATAATTTTGTAAGCCTTGCTTTAGCTCGGCGTTGAACTTCTCAGTGTTTCCAACGGTGATAGTTAGTTTGTGAAATTTTAGCAGTTCTTTGCTGCTACCATTTTTTTTGATACTCAATCGCTGCTTTTGCAACCCTGAATATTTTCCAAATGGATAGCTAAAGTCTAACTTGGCATAGGGACTCTTTAGTTTGGGCAAATCTGTAATTAAGCTAGCCACAAACTGTTTGATATCAAGCTGTTGATTATGTTGCTTAATTGCCGAATCCAGCAAAGCTTGCAAACTATTTTTAATCTGTGTAATTTGACCGGGAAAACGTTCTTTGAAACCTGGAGTAAAATTGACTGTGGCAGTACGAACACTCCGCTCGGAAGCACCTAAAGGATTTTCTATCGGCAAACCTGCGACTTCTTCGGCTATGGTGTCAATGTCGATGAGCAGGCGATCGCCATTACCATGTATGCTAAAAGGGTTCTGAGTCTGCCGCTTCTCTAAAACTTCTAGAATCTTTTCCAATAAGTCGCCACAGTCAACCCCAACTAAATCCCCCTCTACCGTTCTTAGGGTATTCACTCTGCAACCTCCTCGCACCGCTTGACAACTTATGCAATTCAGCTATGATAGCAGACATTGATTTATTAGTCAAGTGGAGTACGTTCTGTGCCGACTTACCAAATAATTCCTAAGTTCTATATCCCTTCAAAAAGCTTGAATCCATTCTTTCACATCGTACTCAGTCCAAACCCCATTTATCCAATAAGGATCGGCTTCAACTAATTGTCGAACAGCCGCCTCATCTTCCGCTTCGTAAATTGCAAAAACTTTAGTTAAATCTTTTGTAGGCCCGATCGTAATTAACACGCCCGATTCCTTTTGCTTAGCCAATCCTGCCAAATGAGCGTCCCGAAACGGAGCGCGTTTTTCGATAACGTCTTCGCAGTAACTTCCCCACATCACATATTTGGTCACGGTTTTGAGCCTTCGATCAATTTGTTTAAAAGTTATTGTACAATAAGAGTAACAGGATTTAACAAAAGTTTTTAAGAGAAGATTAGTGAACCGCAGAGCGCACCGAGAGCGCAGAGGGAGAGGGGAAGAGTTGGGATTGTTAGATAGGAGGAGAAAACTATGACTTTATTAGACATTCGTCTGCTGACAGTTCAAGAATATGACCGGATGACGGAAATTGGTATTTTTGACGAAGATGAACGGGTGGAATTACTAGCAGGACAGATAGTAAAGATGGCAGCAAAGGGAACAGCTCACGGTGCGGCAATTGCGCGCACGAAAATATTACTGGATAACCGTTTAGGAGAACAGATTTTTGTGCGGCTGCAAGACCCGGTTCGGATGAATAATTACTCGCAACCTGAACCGGATATTTCTGTAGTTATACCAGATCCACTTTACTATGAAGACCACCATCCAATTCCTTCGGAAATTTATCTGATTATTGAAGTTGCGGATACTACGCTGAGAACGGATTGCGGGATTAAAGCTAAAATTTATGCTGAGTCGGGAATTACTGATTATTGGGTTTTGGATGTGAATAATCGGCAACTCCACGTTTTTCGAGAACCGAGTCAGGATGGTTATCAAAGTAGGGTGATTCTTGCGGATGGTGATAGTATTTCTCTTTTGCGGTTTCCTGATTGTTCTTTTTTTGTGCGGGAGATGTTGCGGCCGTTAAGTTATTAACTTGTTCAACAAATTTAGGACTCGCTTGGCCGCAGAAACCGGGTTTCTTTGTTAATAGTTGGTTGATGGCGGTACATCTTGGAAGAAACCCGGTTTCTCAGTCTTTGCGTGTAAGTCGAGAGAGGGCGAGCACTTTTAGCACCGCCCCTACAATTAGCTTCTCAAACTAACGCCGAATTTTTCAACTAAAACATCGCGAACTTTTTGCTGTGCCGGTTCGACATCGGTTTCGCTCAAAGTTCGATCGCCCGCGCGGTAAATTAACCGAAAAGCCAAACTCCGCTGTCCCGCCGGCACGTTGTCGCCTCGATATTCGTCAAACAGTTCCACCGAATCCAGCAAACTACCCGCCGCCTTTTTCATCGCACTCTGCATCTCTACAACCGGAACTTCCACCGGTGCGAAAAAAGCAATGTCTCTGTCGGAAGCGGGGAAACTCGAATAACCAGCGAATTTGCGAGTTAAGTTGTTCGATCGCCCTAATTGACTTAACAGCACCGCTAAATCTAATTGAAACACGTAAACCTGCTCAGGCAAATCCTTTTGTTGCTGCAATTGCGGGTGCAACTGTCCGAAAACTCCTAAATGTTTTCCGTTTAACGATAACGCAGCGGTGCGGCCCGGATGCAAGCGTGTATTCGAGGAATCGCTTTGATATTCTACTGACAAACCCAACTCTTGAAACGCGCTTTCCAAGATACCTTTTGCCTCAAACCAAGTCAAAGGTCGATCGCGCCCTCCCTGCTGCCATTTCCACACAGTCGGATCGCCGCCAATAATCCCCGCAACTGCATCGGCTTCCTTCATTGCATCCCCATCTTTCCAGAAAATGCGGCCGACTTCAAAACCGTTTAGTGCCCCATTTCCCTGTTCCAAATTGTACTGGAAAGCATCAATCAAACCCGACAGCATTTCTGTCCGCAAAGCCGAATACTCCACAAACAGGGGATTCGCCAGTACAACCTGATTGTCTCCCTCAGTTTTCACCAAAGAATAGTGCATCAACTCGGTCAAACCGGCCGCCCGAAAAGCCGATCGCACATTCCGAATTGCGGCATATTCCGGTGACAAATAACCGGGTTCCGTTTTGCTGGGCAAAGTATCGCAGAAATTGTCATAACCGTGGAGTCTGGCAACTTCTTCAATTAAATCAATTTCCCTTTCTAAATCCCGGTAGCGGTAAGGCGGCACAGTCACATTCCAAACCCGCTCTTTTTCCGTCGGAACAACTTCGCATCCCAAAGCTGTGAGAATATTTTTTACCTCTTCCGGTTCCAGATATTTAGAACCGCCGGTTTCTCCTCTTTTCAACTGCCCTAAAACCCGATTTACTCGGTCTAAACGCAATTCGAGCGATCGCGAAAAACTCAAATCCTCCCCCGAACTCGCCGTTTTCTGCACCGTCGCAGTGCCTCCAGCCAACTCCAAAATTAGGGCGACAGCGCGGTTGCAAGCCGTCGCCAAGGCGGCCTGATTCACCCCCCGTTCGTAGCGGATCGATGCTTCGCTCCGCAGGCCTTGAGCGCGCGCAGAACGGCGAATCGTTGCCTGGTCAAAAATCGCCGCTTCCAACACTAAATTTTGCGTGCCTTCGTGAACTTCCGTATCTTCGCCGCCCATTACCCCAGCCAAAGCTACAGGTTTGTCGCTAGCAGTAATTAACAGATTTTGAGCTTGCAAATTGCGGTTTTGCCCGTCCAAAGTTTTGAAGGATTCCCCTGATGAAGCAAAGCGGACGCCGATGCTGATATCTTGAGTACCGGTGAAAGATTGCAGGCGATCGCGATCGAAAGCGTGCAGCGGTTGTCCCCATTCCAATAAAATGTAATTAGTTACGTCCACCACATTATTAATCGGCCGCACTCCCGCCGCCTGCAACCGCTGCTGCAACCAAGCTGGAGAAGCACCAATTTTCACACCTTCAATTGCCGTGCCGATGTAAATCGGGCAGCCTTGCGGTTCTGATATTTCTACTGCCAAACCAGGACTTTCTTTGCCCTCAATCGCCACATCATTCGCTGCGGGAATTCTCAAACTCGCCCCAGTCAGCGCCGCCACTTCTCGCGCTACACCCACCATGCTCAAAGCGTCAGCACGGTTGGCAGTTGCTGTCAAATCTAAAATTACGTCATCTAAACCCAAAAGCGGGCGAATATCGCTGCCCAATTCGGGATTTTCTAACTCAAAAATGTGAATCCCGGCTGATTCTTTCGCCAGTCCCAATTCCGCCAGAGAGCAAATCATTCCTTCGGAAGGAACGCCGCGCAATTTAGCCGGTTTAATCTTTAAATCAATAGTCGATAAATAAGTGCCGACAACAGCGACAGGCACGTAAATGTCTGCCCTAGCGTTCGGTGCGCCGCAAACAATATTCAAAGCTTCTGAGGAACCCACATCCACTTGACAAACTCTCAATTTGTCTGCATTCGGATGCTGTTCGCAGGCGATTATTTTGCCCAAAACTACGCCGCTTGCCCACGGGCGGCGGTCTTCGATTTCTTCCACTTCAAACCCAGCCATTGTCAGGGTTTCGGCTAATTCTTCCGGGGATATCGCCACATCCACTAATTCCCGGAGCCACTTTAGAGATATACGCATAATTTAGTCAGTAGTTAGTTGTCAGTGCTCGGTAGTTATTAGTCAAAAGTCGGCGCCGACAGGCTACGACTTTTGAGTCCCAGAATTTATTCGGGAAAGCTTTTCATAGCATAGTAATTCAATTCTGTCAATACTCTTATGGTACACATCAGCAAAAAGGAGGAATATGCCCAAAGGTCGATGTCTACTGGGGGATGAGTAGCATTCTCCTTCAGAGAATGAGGTATGCTAGAGACATCTAAAAATGTAAAAAGCATCTAAGTTTAGAAAGACTTTACACAAAAAAGGACAACTTTAGCAAGTCTTTAAACTATCTTCAAGGATAATCAACCGAAAAAACTCAGACCAGCGAGATAATCAAAATAGGGAAAAGATATCGGCATAAAAGACTTAGGTGCAATTCCAATTCGCCATCGAAGGCACGGCCAGCCGACAACTGATAGATTAGTATTTCTACCAGAAGCAGGAACAGGCAATTTGTGCAGTCGAGCGACGCTGACAAGATCAGAACAACATAGGCAAACTCAATCAATATGAGCTACTGCGTAAATCCGGGCTGTCCCCATCCTCAAAACCCTGCTGACTCTATTCTCCAGTGTCAGACGTGCGGTGCGCGGTTATTGCTGCGCGCTCGCTACCGAGTCATTGAACCGTTAGGCCAAGGAGGTTTTGGAGCTACATTTCTGGCAAAAGACATCTCATTGCCAGGTCAACCGAGTTGTGTAGTCAAGCAACTGCGACCCAGTAGTTCGTCGCCGCGAGTTTTAGAAATGGCGCGGGAATTATTCAAGCGAGAGGCAAAAACCCTCGGCCAACTGGGCGACCACCCGCAAGTACCGAGGCTGCTAGACTATTTTGAAACGGAACAGCAATTTTACTTAGTTCAAGAGTATGTTAAAGGCTCGACTTTGAAACAAGAAGTCAAGCACTCAGGCCGTTTCAACGAATCCGACGTTAAAAATTTTCTATTAGAAATTCTGCCAGTAGTGCAATATATCCACAGCCAAGGAGTAATTCACCGAGACATCAAACCCGCAAATATTATTCGCCGAGTTCAAGACGGCCACTTAGTTCTGATTGACTTCGGAGCGGTAAAAGACCAAGTGAGCCAAACAATATTATTAGACCCCGCCGACCAAAGCGCCAACACGAAATTTTCAGTTGGCACATTTAGTTTTGCCCCCCCGGAACAAATGGCGCTGCGGCCGATATTTGCCAGCGACATCTACGCGGTGGGCATGACTTGCTTGTACTTGCTGACAGGAAAATCGCCCAAGGATTTAGATTTTGATGGAGTAACCGGCGAAATTGTTTGGCAGCCCCACGTTCAGGTGAGTGCAAATTTTGCGCGGATTCTCGAAAAAATGCTGAAGCCGATGGTTGGGCACCGCTTCCAATCCGCAGCAGATGTCCTCAGAGCTCTCTCGGGCCAATTTGAAGACCCAAGTCTTATGGATGGCTTGGCAACTCAATTCAACGGCTCTTCTCGTACAGTTGAAGAACCGACAATATTTAATGACGAGGGTTCTTCGTGGTCACCGCCTCAGAGCAAAATCAATCCAGATGTACGATCGAATCAAAGCCGCATTGGTAGAACTTCCTTCACGCAATCCGGGAACACGGGGATGCAGCCGAGAGTTTCCCGAAGTCTGGCTGAGTCCGGCAGAACTTTCGGAACCGTTGGACCTTCTAGCGACAATTTAGCAGCGTCAAAGGTATCGAAAGTTGCTCCTAAGTGGGACACCAACAGCGTGCGAGCAGCATATTTTAAAGGCAAGCGCGATTTTGCTGACTGCGAACTGTCTGGCCTGCAACTGCAAAAAGCCCAGTTAGCGGGGGGGAATTTTTATCAGGCTAGGTTGGTGAAGACAAATTTGCAAGCAGCGGATTTGTCGGGGGCAAATTTGGGTCACGCGAGGTTAATTCAGGCGAATTTGCGAGATGCTAACTTGACTGAGGCTTATTGCAGCACTGCCAATTTTGAAGGCGCGGATTTCCGAGGTGCTGACTTGACGGGGGCTTATTTGACTAAGGCGAATTTGCGGGGAGCAAATTTGTGCGGGGCAAATCTTACGAACGCTACAGTTTCTGAGGAACAACTGGCAATGGCAAAGACCAATTGGCTTACTGTTAAGCCGGATGGCAAGCGGAGTTTTGGATTTTAATAGAAGGAAGAAGGAAGAAGGAAGAAGGAAGAAGGAAGAAGAAAAAATGCTCCTACTCTCCCACTCTCCCAGTCGTCCACTCTCCCCACTCCCCACTCCCCCAGTCAGGTGAGTCGTCAGGAGGAAGTTCGATCGCCCCAATGCCGCCTAAATTAAAAACTAGGAATGGAGGATTCGATCGCACTCAACATGAAACTGCTCAACCCCCGCACTCGAATGCTTCTGTACACCGGCATCCTGGCCCTTGCCTACTTTGTTACCGGAAAACTCGCAGTGTCGATGCTGGGACTGGTGAAAGCCGAACCCTCCCCCGTGTGGCCGCCCGCCGGTATTGCTCTAGCGGCACTGCTACTGCAAGGACGACGGATGTGGCCGGGAATTGTCCTCGGTTCGGTGCTGTTAAACTCTACCGGCGGTATACCGTCGGCTGTAATTGTCACATCGGCCTTTAGCGTCACCCTGCAAGCGCTGGCTGGAGAGGCTTTGCTGAGGGAGAGCGGATTTTCTACCAAACTCGATCGATTGCGAGATGTTCTGGCTTTAGTGGCGGGCGCTGTCATCGGGTCTACTTTCCTCGGCTCTATCCTCGGCAACTTGGGAACGTGCATTTTTGGTTGGGCTCAGTGGAGCAATTTCTCTCGCAACTGGTGGACTACGTGGCTCGGAGACGGCATGGGAATTTTGCTCGTGACGCCAGTGCTGCTGACTTTAAACCACGCCGTTAATAGTTTTAAATTTCCATTAAACTCCCCCATTATTTCAAGTTTTATCGCACTTTTTAAAAGACAAAATAATCAATTATCAATTACTAATTTTCCAGTAAGAATTTCTAATCGCAAACACACCTTTACTGCAACTGAAAACCGTTATAATCTTATATTTTTAATTATTAATTATTCAGAAATAACGCTCTGGCTGACTCTGTTGCTGAGCGTTAGCTGGTTGTTTTTTTGCTCGAAAACACAGGCGGCGATCGCTCAGTATCCGCTGGAGTATCTGCCTTTTCCTCTGATAGTTTGGGCCGCCCTGCGGTTTCAACCGCCGGGAGCGATTTTTGCTTATTCGATCGTGTCTTACATCGCGATTTTGGGAGCAGTCCAGGGAGGCGGCCCGTTTTTCGCCAAAAGCGATAATCTCAAACAAGCGGTGTTATTTTTACAAGCTTTTACCGGTACGATCGCCCTTGTGGCTCTGATGTTGGCGGCCGCCGTAGCAGAACGCCAGCAAGCGCTTTTTGAGGTGCGCCGCACGGCGGCGGCGCTGCGATCGCGCGAAGCTAGTCTGGCGAACGCTCAGCGCATCGCTCAGTTGGGCAATTGGGATTTAAATTGCACCGCCGTCGCAGCAACTGAGAACTTTCAGGAATCGTCAGAACACTGTACACCCAACAGCGAATTGCGGTGGTCGGACGAACTTTACCGCCTCTTGGGTTTTGCTCCGGGAACTGTCAAACCGACACCAGAAGTTTTTTTGCAGGCCGTACATCCAGAAGACCGAAAATTGGTGGCGCGATCGCAGCGCCAAGCTATGTTTGAGCACAAACCTTATTGCATTAACTACCGAATTGTGCTGGCAGACGGCTCCGAACGCACTGTCTGCGAACAGTCGGCCATTCAGTCAGGGGCGATCGCCGCCACAGTCCAAGACGTTACCGAACGCCACCGCGCGGAAACCGCTTTGCGGGCGTCCTCCGATCGCGATCGCTTGCTCTCAGAAATCGCCCTGCGAATTCGCAACTCCCTCGACCTCGAAGAAATTCTCAACACTACTGTTGCCGAAGTCCGGCAATTTTTCAAGGCAGACCGCGCTTTCATCGGTATTGTTGACGCGCACGGGGTACATCTTCCTAGCCCGGTGTACGGTAAGGTTGTGGCTGAGTCTGTGGGAAGCCAATGCCGTTCTATTCTCGGGTGGGTGCTCGCTGATGAGAATCAGCTCGAAAACTTGAGAACGTTTTATGCCACCAACCGTGTCCGATCTATCTCCGATACTGCTAGCGTTCAACTCAGCAGTGCAGTTGCCCAAATATACAGCGACTATCAAATTAGAGCGACGTTAAATGTGCCGATCGTCCTGGGGGATGAATTGTTCGGGATCTTGGCCGTCAACCAGTGCTCCGGGTCCCGCCAGTGGCAGGAATTTGAAATTGATTTGTTAGAAAAACTCGCTACCCAAGTGGCGATCGCTCTCCAGCAAGCCCAACTTTTGCAGCAGGTAAAAGCTCTCAATGCCAACTTGGAATCTCAAGTGGAGGAACGCACCCGCCAACTACAGCAAAAAATGCACGAACTGCAAGAAAGCAACCGCCTCAAAGACCTATTTTTGCACGCAGTTTCTCACAATCTCCGCACTCCAGTTATGGGAATGTTAATACTGCTGAAAAATTTGCTAAACAAATCGGCCTCTGATTCTCTACAAGATGTTCCGGTTTCTCGATCGATTTTGGAGCGGATCGTTCAAGCCAGCGAACACCAATTGACTATGGTTAATGCCCTGCTCGACGCTCACGCTAGCGAGGTCAAAGGTATTGTTCTCAATACTGTACCGCTGCACTTAAAGTCTTTAACTTCAGAAATTGTTGGCGATTTAGAACCGATACTGGCCAAAAACCAAGCAACTTTGACTCAGGAAATACCGACGGATTTGCCGAGAGTCTATGGCGACAGCAAACACTTGCAGCGAGTGTTGGAAAATCTGTTGACTAATGCTATCAAACACAATCATCCGGGAGTCAATATCGCTTTTAAAGCCGAAGTAATAGAAGTTGAAAAAACGCTAAGTTTTGAAGGAAATTCACAGGTTTTAACATCTCAAAATACTCAGCTCGCCGGTTGTATCGCTAACCGGATATCTTCTGGGGGCGATCGTCCTAGGATAGGCGAGACCACCCAGAAAAATCAGGAAACCCTGACCAAATTTAACCTCGACGGCAGTGGCAAAATGCCTCGCTATCAGGGGCAAATTGGCAATATCGGCAGCAAATTGCCCGGAGTCACCGTAAAAATGGTTCGCTGTACTGTAACAGATAATGGAGTGGGAATCAGCGCCAAACAGCGGGAATCTCTATTTGAACTTTACGTTCACGACCCTAATAGCCGACAATTAACAGGGCTGGGTTTGGGCTTGTACCTCTCCAAGCAAATTATCAAAGCTCACGGCGGCGAAATCGGCGTCGAAAGCACTCCCGGAGGTGGATCGACTTTCTGGTTTTCGCTACCTGCTGTCAACTCGGACGATCGCTCTTTGCCAGTCTAAAATTTAAAATCTAAAATGGTATGAGCTATTTGGGCAACGCAAAATCAGTTCAGGGGTTAACGGTTTATGAGGTGTGGCGCGATCGCTTCCTCCGAGATCGGCTGCGCCCTGCTGTGGGAATTGCCATCTTTTTTGCCTTCACAATAACTGTTTATTTTCTGGGCGAAAGATTCTTCGCTCGCCAGGAGTTTAAAAGTGTTTATTTGTACACGAGCGCTGCTGTAGAATTGGGTTTGTTGACCTGTTTTGTGTTGCAAAAAACCTCCTTCGGACAGCGCTATCCCGGTTTGCTATTTTTGGGGTTTTCGTGGTCGCTGACGGTGATTGTACAGCTTGGGTTAGCTGTCGCACAAGCCGGGGAATTACCAATTTTTACCTGGAGTTTAGCGTTTCTGATCCAAGCTACGCTGATGCCCGTCCGCTGGCGCCTCCATTTGATTTCTCAACTCGGCGTTTTGTGTTGCCACGTCGGCATAAATTTGGTTTTAAATCTAAGTTTTGCTAAGTATACTCCTTTTAAGTTGACCGGGTTTTACTTATATTTGTTTTGGTTTTGTTTGATTTGCGATTTGTCGGTTTATTGGTACGAATGTCTGCAACGGAAAGAGTTTAGTACCAGGCGTGAGTTGGAATCTGCTTACCAGCAGTTGGAGGTGGCAGAAGCGAAGTACCGCAGCATTTTTGAGAATGCCGGCGAGGGAATTTTTCAAAGCACTCCCGACGGCCGCTACATTACTGCGAACCCAGCTTTAGCGCGGATTTACGGCTGCGATTCTCCCGAAGAAGTGACGGCAAAGTTTACTGATATCGAGCGACAGTTGTATGTCGATCCGGCTCGCAGAAATGAGTTTTTGCGAGCGATCGAGAAAAGCGGCACAGTATCGGATTTTGAATCTAAAATTTACCGCTCAGACGGCAGTATTGTCTGGATTTCTGAGAAGGCGCGGGCGGTACGCGACAGCAGCGGCGCCGTGCTTTATTATGAGGGTTTAATTGAGGATATCACGCAGCGAAAACAGGCACAAGAATCGCTGCGGCTGTTTATCCACGCTCTTTCTCACGACTTGCGAAACCCGGTGGCGGGAATGTTAATGGTGCTGAAAAATTGGCAGACGAAACCTGGGGATTCGATCGCAATTCCCCGTTCTGTTTTGGAGCGAATGATTCAAGGTAGCGAGCAGCAATTGCGCTTGATAAATTCGCTGTTGGAAGTTCACGCCGGGGAATTGCGCGGTTTGGTTCTGCACTGCGATGCCGTTGATTTGAGGGCGGTAGTTGAAGCTGCTGCGACAGATTTGGAGCCTTTAATGAATGAGGGTAAAGCTACTTTTAAAAATTTGGTGCCGGATAATTTGCCAGCCGTGAATGCTGACAAAACTCAGTTGTGGCGTGTATTCTCTAATTTAATTGCTAATGCTTTGAAACACAATCTGCCGGGACTAAATTTAACAGTTTCGGCTCAAGTAATCAAGGCGGGGAAATTAATTATAAATCAAAGCACAGCAAAACAAGACATCCACAAATTACCGATTACCAATCCACAATCCCCCATTACCAATCCCCAATCCCCAATCCCCAATCCCGGAAGTAGGATGATTTACTGTACTGTGGAAGATGACGGGGCGGGAATATTGCCGGAACAGTGCGAACATCTTTTTGACCTTTACGTTAGGGGCGATCGATCGCGACACTCCGTCGGTTTGGGTTTGGGTCTATATCTTTGTCGGCAAATTATTGGTGCTCACGGCGGCCAAATTGGGGTAATTAGCACTCCCGGTGCTGGGGCAAGTTTTTGGTTTACTTTGCCGCTGGCTGAGAATTTTCGGTAATTTTTTTGTATTTTTAATTACATTTTATCTAGCAATCGTGCCAGATATTTAGAACGTTATTAATTGCTGAAACCCTTGCGAAATATGCTTCTTCCTTCTGCCTGCGGCTATACTTTTGTTGTGCGTCGCAGGTGCTTTTTGTGTGGTTCAAGCCAAGTCTGTCGAGCGGACTATTTCGATCGGACTATTGATATTAATTTAAAACCGTGGTATAGTTCCCCAAAGTTTTTAAAGGAAAAATAAAGTTTCGATCTTCACATTTTCTTTAGAAACATCATTTAATCTAGAAAATCTCTAAAACTAGATAAAAAATATGCAATTTATGTTTATCGAGCAAGGCTCAGAAAATACAGCTAAAGACAATGCAGCTAAGTACGACTCAGCTAAATATAACGAGCGGTCGTTCTCAACTTTAATGCGGGCGCTCCGTCTTTCCCAAGGTTACTTTTCTTTCGTTTTAGTCAACTGCAACTCGCTAACTTTGCGGCAGCAAATAGTCGATCGGCTGCAAGTAAATTGTCCCGTGAAACCGCAGCAACTGTTTTTGTCCGAATCGGCGACAACTCTCTACACGACAATTGCAGCAGAAATAGACGGCGAAAAGCCTCCAGCTTTAATGCTCCTCGGTTTGGAATCAGTGGAGGCGATCGATAGATTGCTCGTTTCTACCAACCTACTATGCAGCGAATTCAGCAAAGCATTTTCGTTTCCCCTCGTCTTTTGGGTGACTGATGAGCTCCTGAGAAAAATCATTCGCACCGCCCCGGATTTATACAATCGGATGACGACAATTAGATTCATCAGTAATTAGTAATCAGCCCATCGATTTTAGATTTGAGATTTGAGATTTGAGATTTTTAACAGTCAACAGTCAACAGTCAACAGTCAACAGTCATCAGTCCTTAGTCAAGTGTTAAATTCCGCTTCCCAAATCAGGACTAATTCTCGCGCCGCCGCCGTTTCCTCAGCAGGAAAACCTGCCAAAAAGCCTTTATCTGCCGCCACGTCATAAGGCCCTTCCTTGAACTCCAAAATCACAGTATCCGGTGCCAAAGCTACTAACGTGTGAATAGTACCCTCTGGAAGTTCGACAGCGCGAGTCGGGCCGGCAGCGCTGACTCGCAAGGAGCGCAGGATTTGACCGTTTTCGTTCAAAATAACAATACCGACTTCTCCTTGAATCACGGCAAAAAACTCAAAACCGTTAATTGCAGGCGGGCGCAGGTGTTGGTGAGGGCGGACGTAAGTGCCCGGTTGCAACACGTTGACAAACCGCTGCACTTTTTCAGACAAATCGTCGTGGAAATTGTAGTTTTGTCGCTGTCGGGGACTGCGGCGGGAGGAAGCGGCAACTTCGTCTAGCAATTCTTGCGTCAGCAATTTGATCGGAGGGGACTGCACAACAGATATCCTGTATTTAATAGTTTTTGAACAAATGGGCTAGTCTGGGATCATCGTTATCAGCATCTCTTGACACATGGAAATCGCAACTCAGGTGCGTATCACTAAGGCAATGCGTTTGTCAAGTATATTTAGAAAAAGTATTAGCCCGATCGCCCTTTCGACTATTCTAGTCTGCGCCAGTAGCGTTTCTGCCTCTGAACCGAGGCCGGCACTGTTAATTCAGCAGGAATTCCCACAGCAGCAAGTTAAAGAAGAAATTCGCGATCGAGTTCAAGAAGAAGTTGACATTGCTTTCGGGCGCACGGCGGTACTGCTGAACGGGCTGATAATTGCCCTAACTTTGTTTCCCACAGCAGCCGGAGTCGGGGTTTGGTTTCTGTTGAGCAAATTGTCCAAGCAGACAACAATGGCCCGCCAAGAAATTGAAAGTCTCCATTACGATACAATCTCTCAATTAAAACTATTAATTTCGGACGCTGAAACTATTTTAGGCGAAATTCAACAGCAAAGTCATCCGGCAGAGGCAGAAACAGACCTTTTATTCCCCGATGCCCAAATTCAAGAATTTGCTCCGGTTAACTATGGGAATTACCAAAAGTTATTGACGGCCGGCGACTATGCTAAACAGGGAGATGCTTGTTTCTTTGAAAACCGTTATCAAGATGCGATCGCAGCTTACGATCAGGCCCTGCAAATTCAGCCGGATTTAGCCGATACTTGGAATAACCGAGGAGTAGTGCTCACGAGAATGCAGCGGTATCCAGAGGCGATCGCCTCTTACGAACAAGCTACTACAATTCGTCCGAATTATCCCGATGCTTGGAACAATCGAGGCGTGGTATTGTTGGAGTTGCAGAAGTACCAAGAGGCGATCGGCTGTTACGAACAGGCAATTCAAGCCAAACCCGATTATGCCGATGCTTGGAACAACCGAGGCGTTGCTTTTTCCAAAATGCAGGAGTACGAACAAGCAGTAATTTCTTACAATCAAGCCCTACAAATTAAAAATGATTATACTGATGCTTGGAACAATCGAGGCGTTGCACTCTCCAAATTGCAAAAATACGAAGCTGCGATTGATTCCTACGACAATGCTGCTAAAATCCGGCCGGATTTTTACAGAATTTGGTATAATAAAGCCCGATGTTATGCCCTACAAGGTAAAATTGAATTAGCAATTGAAAATTTAAAGCGCGCCCTTAATCTCAATCCGAATGTGTGTAAAGAGTTGGCAAAAAGTGAAGCTGATTTAGAAAAAATTCGCGAACATGAGGCATTCAAGCAGTTGATTAATTGAGCGGAACTAAGTAGATGAGTGGGAAAATACATACAGCCTATTCCAGGTTTATGAAGTGTAGGGACAAAGGTTTTCGCCTTTTCCCTACGGGGATAGAACGATAGGCGGGGGTACTTCATAAACATAGAATCTGCTTTAAGTAGTCAAAAGCGAGTGAAACGAAGCTATTGGCTTTCGGTTCTGGCAGTTGTACATTCGGTTATACCGCAAGGTTTATTTGTGCCTACCTACTTACTTCTGTTTGATTACTACCAAAGTAATGTCATCAAATACTTTTTGCTCCCCCATGTATCGCCGCACGTCGTCAATAACAGCTTGCTTGATTTCTGTTGCTGACTGTTCCCTGTTAAGGACAACAACTTCAATCAAGGGCTCGATACCGTATTGATCTTTCTTCATATCAAAAGCTTCGGTAATTCCATCACTATAGAGTACGACAACATCCCCCGAATTCAATTGTATTTCAGTAGTAGCAATGAAATCAGCAATATCTGGTTCCAAGGCGATGGGAAAGCCTAACTCCATGGTATCAATCCGCTCTACTTCGCCGCTGGAACGCACGACAATCACCTCTTCGTGCTGTCCGCTCAAACGCAGGATGTTGTCCCCCCGATATTCCAGCAAAGAAAGGCTCATACTTTTACCACAATTCATGCGCTCTACGTTGTCAAAAAGCGTTTGGTTGACTGTCTGCAATAATTTAACTGGGTCGGTTTCATTGTGGATCAACAAAGTGCGAATTGCTGTTTGCGCCATAATCATTAACACGCCGCTTTCTAAACCGTGTCCTGTCACGTCGCCGATGCCAATTGTGGCTTTACCGCCGTGATTTAGTACGTCGTAGTAGTCACCGCCAACTTCATCAGCCGGTTCCATGAATGCAGCAATTTCTAGCCCTGCAATTGACTCTAATTCCTGCTGTTGAGGCAAAATCATTTGTTGCAGGCGGCGGGTTACGTCTAGTTCGGCACTCATGCGAAGGTTTTCTACTTTTAGCCGTTCGTTCAAAAGCAATATTTCTCTATTAGCTTGGGCTAATTGTGCGGTGCGTTCTTCTACTTTTTGTTCTAGGGTTTGATAAAGTTGGGCATTTTCTAGGGAAATAGCAGCTTGGGCAGAAATTATGCTCAATACTGCTAATCTGTCTGCTGTAAAAGCGCCAGTTGCGAGATTGTTTTCTAGATACAAAATGCCGATGAGTTTGCCTTGATTGATGATGGGGGCGCACAAGACTGATTTGGGTTGATTAATTGCAATATAAGGCTCTGCGGTAAAGGTTCCTTCGCGGACGGCATCGTTTAAAACTACATCTGACTGAGTTCTTGCGACATAATTGATAATAGATGTCGGGAGATTCTGACTCTTATTAACAGCAAGAGATTGCAAGACTTGGACGGAACCGTCAACGTCTCCGGCAGCTTCAATTCTGAGTTGGCCCCTGCTGTTTAGCAAGATGAGAAAACCTTTTTGAGCTCCGGCATTTTCAATGGTAAGTTTAATTAAGTTTGACAGTAAGGATGCTAATACTACTTCGCCGGATATTGCTTGCGATGCTTTGATTACTGTGGTAAAATCCAGCATAAACGAGCTGCTGCTGCCTGTCGAGGTTGGCGGAAGGGATGTGCTGGTTATGCCAGAAAGGTTTGTACCTGTTGATGTTTGTCTCAGCCATAGCTGAGGGTAGCGCTTTTCTAAGTCTTTAACTTTGGCGGCTGCACCCCAGCGGAGATAGTAAGAGCGGGCATTTTGCAGGTAGGTATTGGCAATCAATGTCTTATTTTTAGATAAGTAAAATTTGGCAGCTAGTTCGTAGGAGAGGGCTTCTTCGTTGATGTATTCGTTTTCTGCAGCGGTGGCGATCGCGCGATCGTACCAGTCCATTGCTTCAAAGTTTTCCCCTTTAATGCGGCACAATTCTGCTTCTATTAGTTCTACTTTCTGCAAGTAATTCATCGGTGCGTGAGTTGCCAATACTTTCAGTTTATCCAGATTGGCGGTTACTTGTTCTAACATTTGTTCGCGATCGCTATGGCTGACATCAAAGTAAACCGCAAGTCGCACGAGAGAATCGTAGAAATAAAAGAGAGGAGCGAGAAGCGAACCAACTACTCCGGCTAAGTCTTTTGCTGCTAAATCAGCATATTTTACAGCTTCAGCAAATTCTCCAAAGAGATAGCAGAGAATGGTTTTTTGCAAGTAAATAATGTAAACCGCACTGCGATTTTTGGCTTGCACCATCATTGGCAACTGGATGTCTTCGTTATAAGCTTCACCGATTAATTTACAGGGATTTTCGGCGCCATCTATTAAATTTAGAACTGCCTGCCGATAGATTTCATTAAAATTCAAATCTGCTTCTTGCTTTAGTTGGCGCATCATGTCGCTGTAGGCAGCTAATTCTCGTTCAAGTTCTGTTAATTCTTTGCCGATGAAATATGCGTGCAAGGCATACATACTGGCCGCGTGACAGGCATATTCTATATCTCCCGTTTCCAAGCCGATCGCGCAAGCATCCTGCGACAGTTTTAAAGTTTTCCTGACCGATTCTTTGCAATGTTTGACAAAACCATTCACAATGTGAAGTGTTTCTGCTTTGACTTCGTTGGAGTTAATTCTTACCAGCAAATTTAAAGCCAGTTCGCCAAATCTGTAACCAGATTCGATGTCATTGAAAATCGCGCTCAAAAGCAGTCCACAATTAGCATAACCTGGCAAAGAATAGGGAGCATTGCCGTATTCTATCGATAAATTGACTTGTTTAAAGGCAAACAGCGGCAGGATTTGGGGAAAGGAAAAATAGGCAGCAGCAAAGGTGCTTGATATCACCTGCATGGCTGCTAATTTGTCCGGTGCTGTCATTGGCGGCAAATCGATTAAATCTTCGATTTCTCTGCCTGTTAGCGCTGCCTGAGTTGCTTGCAGCGCCGCCTCAATATCTGTCGGATTGGGGTGTTTGGGAAAATGTATATCTAACAGTTCGAGCACTGATAAAGCTGTGTCTACTGCTTGCCGGAACTGGCTTTGTGCTAACTGAGCGAGAATTATTGCTTGATAAACTTTTACTTTGTCTAAAACTGTTTTCGCTTGTTGCAGCACCGGAGTTGCTAATTTCTCCATCTGCTCGAAATCGGTACTGATGTAAGCGGCTTCTGCTGCTTCTTCGTAGAGATTCAGCGTTAAGTCGTATTGGGTTTGCCAACTGTCTGCACTTAATAATTGCCTGCCCGCCGCGAAGTAATCCAGTGCTGATTTATAAGCAGCGGAAACTTTGGCTTTTTTGCCTGCTAAAAGGTTTAGTGCTGCCAGTTCATTGCGCTGCGGCTGTGCAGCAATTAATTCGCTGCCAAAGTTTAGGTGATTGACGATATCAAAGATTTTCTGTTCTCGCTGTTCCGGCACAGTATTTTCCAACAAAAGTTGTCCGACTCGGTAGCGGACAACTTGCTTTTCTGGTTCGGGAATTAGAGAATAGGCGGCTTGCTGCACGCGATCGTGCAAAAATTTGTAATAAACAGTTAAATCTTCTGAATTTTGCTCTAATTCTAGAAATTTGTAATCATTTCCCACGGGAATAATTAAAGTTTCCCTAACTGCTTCCAAAAGTTTCCCGTTAGTTGCTTTTACTGAGTTTCCACTAACAATTGCCAAGGTTTTCACATCAAATTGATTTCCAATGCAAGCAGCCAATTTTAATAGTTGCTGTGTTTCCGGCGACAGTTTTTGAATTTTTCCTGCCATGAGTTCGACTACATTGTCAGTAATTCCCTTGGCTTGAATTTGCTCTAAATCCCACTGCCAGCCTCCCTTTGTCCCCCCAAGCTTCGGAGAAGTTACTCCAAATTTCAACAGTTTCTCAGCATAAAGTGATTTGAGAAACTCGTTAATAAAAAAGGGATTGCCTTGAGTTTTTTGCAGGACTAACTCTGCTAAGGGCAGGGCTGTTTCGACATCGCATTTAAGAGTATCTGCAATTAAATGATTGACATCATTTAACTTTAAAGGTAAGAGGGAAATTGAATTAATAACGCATCCCGTTTTCTGAATCTCATTAATTGTTAACATCAGCGGATGGGCTGCACTGACTTCGTTATCCCGATAAGCCCCAATCAGAAACAGATATTGCATATCTGGGTCAGTGATTATCAATTGAAGCATCTGCAAACTTGCGGAGTCGGCCCACTGCAAATCGTCGAGAAACATGACTAAGGGATGTTCTGGCTTGCAAAATACGCGGATGAAGTTATGCAAGACTAAATTAAACCGATTTTGCGATTCAGCGGGAGGAAGTTCGGATAATTCTGGCTGCTTGCCAACTATCAATTCTAATTCGGGAATTACATCAATAACGACTTGACCGTTAACTCCAACTGCTGTTAATATTTTTTCGCGCCACTGTTCGAGTTTAGGTTCTGTTTCTGCGAGCAACTCCCGCACTAATTCTTGAAAGGCTTTAATGACGGCGCTGTAAGGAATATTTCGCTGAAACTGGTCAAATTTCCCGGCGATGAAATAACCTTTTTTTCGGGTAATGGGTTTATAAATTTCTTGAACTAATGCTGATTTGCCAATGCCGGAATATCCGAATACTAACATCATTTCGGAATGTGGTCGGCTGTTGGGGGAGGGCTGAGTTTCTGAGGTTACACTTTCTGCTTCTTCCTGCAAGCTACCGGCAACTCGCTCAAATGCCGCCCGCAGGCTTTCTATTTCTGTTTCTCGGCCGTAAAGTTTTTGAGGAATTTGAAACTTATCTGAAATATCGTGCTGACCAATAGTAAAGTCTTCTATCTTGCCTTGAGTTTGCAGTTGAGTGAGACATAACTCTAAATCTGCTTGAATTCCCCAAGCGCTTTGATATCGATCTTCTGCGGTTTTTGCTAACAGCTTCATTACGATATCTGAAACAGGTTTAGGAATTTCTGGATTGAGTTCTTGGGGCGGAATGGGTTGTTTAGCGATGTGACAGTGTACTAATTCAATCGCGTCATTACCTTCAAAAGGCAGTTGATTGGTTAGCAGTTCGTAAAAAGTAGCGCCCAGGGAATAAAAATCAGCGCGGTAATCAATGGCGCGATTCATTCTTCCGGTTTGTTCGGGTGCGATATAAGCTAAAGTTCCTTCTAAAACATTGGGACTTTTTAGGGTAGGATTTTCTATAGACAAGACTGTCGAAATGCCGAAGTCAATAATTTTGACTTGCCCGGTTTTGGGGTTGATAATTATATTAGATGGGTTAATGTCTTTGTGGATAATATTAGCGCTGTGAATCTGACCCAAAATCTCGACAGTTTTGATCGCGATGGGGAGAAATTTCGCTAAGGTTATTTGATGTTGCTGCCGCCATAAACTTAAAGATTCAGCGCCATCATCCTCGAAGACGATGGCAAGAGAATTATGATATTTTTCTAAGCTGTAAGCTTTAACAAAGCCTGAAAAATTCAGAGTTTGACTGATTTGGTATTCCTGCTGGTATCTGAGCAGTTGTGCTGGCGTTGGCAATTCTTCTTTCAGCAGCTTGAGGATGATCGGTAGGCGCTCGGCGTAGCCGTCCCGTCGCGAATCGCGATCGCGAATTCCGCGATAAACGAAGGAATTTGCGCTTTCATAGATTTGGGAGAAAATCTGATATCCAGGAATGCCCAGCATAGTTTAAATTGTCCGTTTTGAGCTTTTGCGCTTTCTGTGGAGCAGTTGCGACTTTATCTTGTCATAATTGCTCATATATCACTGCAGTGGTAGCTCGATCGCTGCCACTGCATAATAAATGACTGTTTGCAAAATCGGGATGCTTCCGATTTTGACTAACTTAATTAGCACTCAGCTTCTCTCTTTGGTTCCTTTTTGGTATACACCCATTTATTAAATAAATCCTGAATTTCTGGCGACTGCTGCTGCACGATTTTATTGTAATCTTCCCGTGGGTCAATGCAGTAGCTTGCTGTGCGCTTCTCCACTTTTTGCACCCAGGTTGTGTGGATGGTGAAAGCTAGGTTAAATTGAGGATGCCAGAGCTTGCAAACAGGCCCGCTGTTCAAGTTAGCAGCATCAAAAATCCAAACTTCATTGCCGTTGGTTTCGTCGCTGCCGTCGCCGTAGTGAACGAGGCAGACGATGTAACCGTCTGTTGAAATTCCGCTGTCGCTGCGCGGTACGAATTGCGGCGACATTACCCAGTAACCGTCGGGAAATTGATAAACATCTGCGATACTCAGGCGATTGTCTCCTTCCTTAAGGCTTTCTTGAGGAGCGATGTGCAGCCGCAATAAATTAGATGGTCTTCCCTTTTTGGTAATGTCGTCTATTAATTTTAAACTTAATTCTCGGTATTTGTAATTTTTGTACAAGTCAACCATGTGTTGTGTTTTGAGATCTTCCCAACATCCCAAACAAATCCAGTAGATGTCTTGCAGGCGATCGGGCAGCGGGTGCTGTTGATATGTGCAGATAGCCGGCCCCCAAGTATACTTTTCATCCATGATGACATCTTGATGCTCTTTGACTAATTTTCCTGTTTTGCCGTTGACAACGTGACATCCAAATTTGCTGATGTCCATCGGCCCTGCGATCGCTCCGTAAAGACGCGGCAAATTGTTGACTTCTAAATTAGTGGTTTTATCGTCGTCAAAATCAAACTCGGAAAGATATTCGCCCGCATCCCACGCACAAACGTGAGACAAGTGCAGGGTAATTAAATCGTCAGGGTTTTTATAGTCTGCAAGAAAGTGTGCGGCTTCGCCGGGAATATTCACTTTTTTGGCACTGACATTACTTTTTTCTGGCTTGAGATCGCTGCGGCGGATGATGTAGAAAGAGTTGTCGCTTAATTGCGGGCGATCGAGAAAATTCCTGAAAAACTTTTCAAAGCGCTGATAGTTTTTGTTAGTAAGTGTTGGCAGCAGTTCTTCTAAAGAAACTTTGAACGCTGTATCCAGCAGCAGGATATAATCTTCTGTCACTGCCATTTGATGGATACTTTGCTTAATTTTAATGGAAAAACCGTTGTGCTGCACTTTCCACTTTTGCAGACTTCCTGAACCGTCCCACCGCAAGATATATACAAAGTTATCTGTAAAGATTCCGGCTGATCCTCGCAAAAATTTCCAAAAACTCTTCACTGTCGTCGAGAGTTTCTTGCTGACAGATAGGGGCTTTTCCTCTAGTTGTGGTAAGGTAAAAAGGTTCCTTTTCTTTATATTAAATATTTTTTGGAACCCGTGCATAATCCAATCCAAAATTTCTTTGAAGATATAAGCTAGGGGAATCAATTGCGATAAAACATTGGAGATCGATCGCCCGATATTGACCGTAAACATTTCCCGTGTATAAGGGTCAAAGCAGGGATGGGCTGAAGTTTGTATGATTTTAAAGGGAGTTGGCGGCTTTCCAGGCAAGCCAATTTTAGTAACTTCTTTCCACTCGTCACTGCTGCCGACTGGGGTAACAGTTTCCAGGGTTTTCGGATCGATTTCGTAAGGGCGGCCTACATCCCAAGTAGCCAACAACCGTTCGCTCTCATCTTGAGAAAATTTCAATGGCACAAATGCTGTATTGAGCTGGTTCCTGACACCCAGCGGCCCGGATATGCGGGTAATGCCGTAATTTTTAAATTTCAAATCGTGATATGTCGGACACTGGTCGGCGGCTGCATCTGCATAGTAACAAGGGGGTTTTACCAATCTTGAAGCTAGAAATGCTCCGGCTTGCAAGTTGTCAAAATCGAGACGGTAAATCATGCCGTCGCCGTTATAAAGCGGGGTTGTACCGTCTGAAGACGGGTAAACTGTGGAGTTAGTCGGATGACCTTGAGCGTCGGGCGAATCTATCGAGCCGACTGGTGCAACAATGAATACGTGACCTTGCAAATCTAGCGGTAGCTTCCCCTCTTTAACGTTCATCTTCAGCGGTAAATCTTTGGCATCGGGGTTGTCTTCTTTGTTGCCAAATTCGTCGCGGCTGACCGATAATACTGAACGCGGAAAAGTTGGATTTAGTGCTTCTTGAGTGGCGTTTTCCATCGGTTTCTTACTTCTAAATATTTTCAGTCTGAGATGACTGCGGGATGAAAATTAGTTGCACTCGCCCGTTTCTGGGGAAATAATTGTGCACCTGAACTGACTGCCATTAGTCGCTGCGGAGCGGCGGTCGCGAAAATCAGCACACTTCAAAGGATAAATGCTACTTTGTTTTACCATATATTTTCGATGGTGTCAATATTTTTATGAGTATCGACCGCGGCGGAGTTTGGAGGCGAGCGCGGGGATATTTAAGATTATTTAGACATAGTTTTTGAATATCTTATCTTTGACAAATTAACAGCAAATACCGCTCGCCATGCCAGTAATAAAGTAAGAGGCACGGTCTTTAATTAAAAAATAAAGTAGGTGTTGACGGCCTCTTGCAGGTAGGTGCAAATGCCACCATAATTTAAAAACCTGGATATCGAAGTAATAGTGGTGTTTCAGATACTCCCAAAACCGCACCCCAATATAAAATTTAATAAATTACAAAAGATAGACTTTATTAGCCCGCTCGAAAAGAAAAAACCTGAATGAAGAAAAGATAATTAAATTGATTTTTATGAAAAATAGAAATGAGTAATCTGCGAGAGTACCTTGAAAAAAATCCCCCGCACACAAAAAGGGTATTAGGAATGGAATATGAACAATTAATAGAGTTAATTCGAGCGCCTGAGTTATTAGTTTTCCAAAATGCAGGAGTACGAACAAGCAGCAATTTCTTACAATCAAGCCCTACCAATTAAAAATGATTATACTGACGCTTGGAACAATCGAGGCGTTGCACTCTCCAAATTGCAAAAATACGAAGCTGCGATCGCTTCCTACGACAATGCTGCTAAAATCCGGCCGGATTTTTACAGAATTTGGTATAATAAAGCCCGATGTTATGCCCTACAAGCTAAAATTGAATTAGCAATTGAAAATTTAAAGCGCGCCTTCAATCTCAATCCCAATGTGTGTAAAGAGTTGGCAAAAACTGAAGCTGATTTGGAGAAGATTCGCGAACACGAGGCATTCAAGCAGTTGATAAATTAATCCTTCAGATATAATCGTCAACTATAGGATAACGAATAGGTCGTAAGATTAAATGAACCGCGAAGACGCTAAGGACGCGAAGGAAGAGATGCAGTTTTTCCTTCGCGCTCTTTGCATCTTCGCGGTTCGTTTTACAAATACTTTTTCAAGAGCAAACCCATTTTCTCCTTAGTTGCGGTCGGCACTTGATCCAGCCGAGTCAGAATTGCATATTTCAAAGCTGAATGCGACTCGGAAACGGGGGGATTTTCTGTTAGTCTACGGACTGTTTCTTGAATAACTTTTTGGGCATTTGCTGCATTGCGGTGCAAGTTTGCAACTACCATTTCTACAGTTACGCTGTCGTGATCCTCATGCCAGCAGTCGTAGTCTGTGACTAATGCTAAAGTTGCGTAGGCAATTTCTGCTTCTCTGGCTAATTTTGCTTCCGGCAAATTTGTCATTCCGATGACTGTCGCCCCCCAACTGCGGTAAAGGTGGGATTCTGCTTTTGTGGAAAATGCGGGGCCTTCCATGCAGACGTAGGTGCCGCCCCGGTGCAGGGTAACGTCGGGGAGGTTCAAGGATTCGATCGCACTTGCCAATACTTTAGCCAATTCGCCGCAAACCGGATCGCCGAATGTGATGTGACCGACTATTCCTTCTCCAAAAAAGGTAGAAACTCGATTTTTTGTACGATCGATAAACTGATCGGGCACTACCATATCTAAAGGTTTCGCCTCAGCTTTCAGAGAACCAACCGCCGACGCTGAGATTAAATACTCAACTCCCAAACTCTTCATTGCATAAATATTTGCGCGATACGGCACTTCTGAGGGCAAAAAAGTGTGGTTGCGGCCGTGTCTAGCCAGAAATGCTACCGGCGTACCGTCCAATGTTCCCACAATTGCGGCATCGGATGGCGCTCCAAAAGGTGTATCAATTTTCACCTCTTCAATATCCTTGAGGGCCTCCATTTTATACAAACCGCTGCCGCCGATAATTCCGATTTTTGCTTGTGCCATTTTTACCCTCTGCTTGAGTTTTACAAGAGTGATTCTATCGGGCCATCGTTAAGTTGGGGTAAAGATAATTGAAGATTTCGTGATAGCAGTCACCCGACATACACTATTTTGTCACATAAAAAATGTGATCTTAATCACAAAATACCTTCACAAAATCTTTAAAAATAAAGGTACATAGTTCTGTTACTTGTTTTTAGCGTGTTAAGACCATGACTGTCAGCTCTGCTAACCTCCCCAAAATCTCGATCGAGGCGATCGTCGAGCGCATTTTTGCTTTTCGCCAAATTACCCCCCTTGACAGACGGCTGCTGAAGTCAGCAATGCTAGCGGAGAAAGGTCTTAACGAAAAAGACCACTCTCACATCAACCGAGTGTGTCAGGGCATCCGAAACGGATTGATTTTAGTTGTAGAATAACTTCGCAGCACTATCTCTTGCTGACTCAAGAAGCTGTTTTAAAATTTGTGCTTGAGTCTGTATCTCCGGGAAACCAGTTCGGACAATGTTTTACTATTTTTCGGCGTGCGATGGATCAACATCACAAATAATATTATTTATAGCAATCCTATATGAATTGTGAAAAGGCATCAAATCTTTTCAAGTTAGGAAAATTGAAAAGATTATATTTAGCA
>NZ_JAUBRO010000041.1:0-63708 GCF_036701945.1 Microcoleus sp. MON1_C1
CATATGTCCTATTTTATGACACTTTGTGTACTCTGCTTACTTTTTTCTTCTGCTACCCCTACTTATTGAGCCGATACGTAAAGAGGTTATTTATGTTTTTTCTGAATCGTCAAATATTGGGATTTCCCAAACTTTATATGTATGGTTAGTGTTCACAACTCAATTAGGAACGCTATATGATATCGTTGAGATTCAGTCGTTGAAAGATGAGTTTGCCTTGGGGAGAGTGGGAGGCGGAAGACCCAGAAATTTTGGCGGTGGCAGAAAAATTTATCTTCGCTAATTGTTACAACCCACAAGTTGCTGGTAGCATTTTAGCCCAGTCCGGTCAGTGCCAGGTATCGGAAACGTAGAACTGGCGTGGTTTCGTGGTTTTTGCCTTTGTAATAAATCTTTATGAAAACCTGAAACGCTTAGATGTTAAACTCTACAAGTCTCGACGCGAGAGAAGAGACACCCCCCCCCTCCCTATCCCCCCCCCCATCCCCATCCACCTGTTGATCGTTGTTGGGAGGTGTCCTTGAGCTCCAAACCAACTGTTGATCGTTGTTGGGAGGTGTCCTTGAGCTGCTTTGTTGGTGTTGAATTTTAGCTCATTATAGTACAACCACACGCCACCTAATCTGTTCACACGCCAACCTACCAGATCGCCAAAAGCTTCCCAAATTTTCCGATCATATTCTCTGCTTCCTCCCAGACTTTCATAGATGCGTTTCTGCACCGAAAAGCCGAAACGTCCGTTACTGTATTTTACCCAAAGTTGGTCAATAGTTCGTAAGTCTTCACAGGGGAATCGATCGAGATCTTCACCCCTCAGCCAGCCATCCTTTGTTCTCTCCGCTACTTCCAGCATTTTTATTGCCGTTTCCCGATCCGCCTCTTGCCATTTTCGAGTTGCCAGTAAATCGCGCAACTTAGTGTAGTCTACTCCCCTCTCAGATTTGAGGGGAACATCCGGCTCAATAGGAGCAGAATTAGCAGGTGCAGGTTGAGGAGATTTTTCGGTTTGAGGACGAGCTTGAGAACTTGGTCGATCTGATAAAGCTTCCGATCGTACCTGTGCGACAGCAATTCGCTTAAATGCTTTAACAGCATCAATATCGCCGGGAGATGCTGCTGACACTCGAATCCACAACTGTTCTGCAAAATCAAAATCTTGGTTGAGTTCCGCTTGTGAAGCATCATATTTCAGCGCTTTAACATCAGCTAAAGTTGCATATTTCGGGCAAAGAATGAGATGAGACTTTTCGATCGGTTCGGCAACAGTCAGAGGTGTTTGCTTGGGTTTTCCAAATTCGCGATTGAGTTCTGGTACTCGATGGATTAAATATTGATTCAATCGTTCAACAGTCGCACATTTACCTTGAGTACCCAATCCTTCTAGTAACGCACAAGTAAAAACACCTTGCTGTAAATCTTCAATTTCATAAGATATCTGATTTGGACTACAGGAAGCAATGCTGATGACTCCCATTTGCCGCGCTTGTTCGGCGGTTTGACGGCCAATCCCCTCAACAGACTTTCCCTCATCGCGGCAAGCATCCAAAATCATAATAATATTATCAGCCCCGCAGCGCCGCAACCTTTGGATAATGTAATTAACAGAAATATTGCTGTTTGCAATATCTTCAGTAAAACCGTCAGCAGGCATCAAATAATCGCACCCATTTTGACGAACTCCGTGACCGCTGAAGAAAAACCAAAAGTTATCTCCCGCACTCATAAAAGGCTGTTCAAACATAAGGTGTAACAACCGCATCACGTTAGATCTAGTAGGCCGCAACTGTTTGTCCGATGAGTCTTCCGAGAAATGGTAAACTTTCTCAAATCCCGCCTCCTTGCAGAGAAAATCCCGCATTAATTCTGCATCCCGCTTAGCATATTTCAGCGGACGTGGCAGGTGTTCGTATTCATTAATACCTATGACAACAGCCCAATTTTTAGCCATTTCACTTTGATTGTTCCCGTTTAAACTTGAGCTTTATCGCTCCTTTTCCTCCCGCTGCGACCCCGTTACCGAGGATGCTAATTTGTCCCTGACCGTTAATTTCCACCGAGAGCTCAATTTCCTCTAACTCCATCTTAGACTTGCGATCGCGCTTCTCTTCACTGCGGATTAGGAGTCGATCGACAACTGCCAGCAAATGAGCCATTTCTTGCTCTAATGTCTCTACACTGACATTATGAATTCTAAATTCACCCGCGGCATCGGTAACTTTTGGCGGTTTAGAAGACTTTGGCGGTGGTTCCATATCCAAGAAAGGTGCTCCCCCCATTCCCAGACTTTTGGCACCATCAGCAGTAACAACTTGAGGCGACTCGTCCGGAATATCGCTGGTCACAATCCTAATCGTTTCATCTGGCATAACTGCTGAAAACTCCAAAGTATTTATATAATTTTGTCAAATTCTAACTTAGATTCTAACCAGAAATTGCAGCCAAAATCTTCATTAACCTATCTTCGCGTTCCCGGTGATGCCTGCGTAACACGACGAACCCAACCGACATCATGTGAGTGGGAGGTAGGCGAGCATTTTTATCCCAAATCCTAAATCGCAAAACCTCATTGTCCAAACAGACCCTTTCTATGGCAACCTGAAAAATAGGAAACAGAATTTTATAGAGCTTGGTAACAGAACACTAGCAATCACTTATGCAAACTCTACCAAATCCAACTACAAGCGCATCTAGCCAACCAATCTTCGACACCACCATCAAACGCCGCAAAACCCGTCCCGTCAAAGTCGGTAGCGTCACCATCGGCGGCGGCAACCCCGTCGTCGTACAGTCGATGATTAACGAAGACACCCTCGACATCGACGGTTCAGTCGCAGGAATTCGGCGCTTGCACGAGATAGGCTGCGAAATCGTCCGCGTCACCGTGCCCAGCATGGCCCACGCCAAAGCTTTAGCCGAAATCAAGCAAAAACTGCACGCCGCCTACCAACCAGTTCCTCTCGTGGCCGATGTCCACCACAACGGCATGAAAATTGCCCTGGAAGTCGCCAAACACGTAGACAAAGTGAGAATCAATCCCGGACTTTACGTGTTCGAGAAGCCGAAAGCCGACAGAAGCGAATACACCGACAGCGAATTCGCGGAAATTGGCGCAAAAATCCGCGAAACCCTAGAACCTCTGGTGATTTCCTTGCGCGACCAAGGCAAAGCTTTGCGAATCGGCGTTAATCACGGTTCCCTCGCCGAACGGATGCTTTTTACCTACGGCGACACGCCCGAAGGCATGGTAGAATCCGCCCTGGAATTCATCAAAATTTGCGAATCCCTCGACTTCCGCAACATCGTGATTTCCCTCAAAGCCTCCCGCGCGCCGGTGATGGTTGCTGCTTACCGCTTGATGGTGCACCGGATGGACGAACTCGGCATGGATTACCCGCTGCATCTCGGCGTCACGGAAGCAGGAGATGGCGAATACGGCCGCATCAAATCCACCGCAGGCCTCGCACCTTTGTTAGCTGACGGTATCGGTGACACCATCCGCGTCTCGCTGACAGAGGCCCCAGAAAAGGAGATTCCCGTTTGCTACAGCATTCTGCAAGCCTTGGGACTGCGGAAAACGATGGTTGAGTATGTCGCTTGTCCTTCCTGCGGTCGCACTTTGTTTAATTTAGAGGAAGTGTTACACAAAGTGAGAGAGGCTACGAAGCATCTCACGGGTTTGGATATAGCAGTAATGGGCTGTATTGTCAATGGCCCGGGAGAAATGGCTGATGCTGATTACGGCTACGTCGGGAAGCAACCGGGTTATATTTCGCTGTACCGGGGCCGGGAAGAAATTAAGAAAGTGCCGGAAGACCGAGGTGTACAAGAATTGATTGATTTGATTAAATCGGACGATCGCTGGGTCGATCCTTAGCCCCGTCAGGAACAGGCAAGATGCCTGTTCCACAAAACATCAAGTTTCTTGTGGGCCGTTGCTCGTAGCCCGTCAGGAACAGGCAAGATGCCTGTTCCACAAAACATCAAGTTTCTTGTGGGCCGTTGCTCCTAGCCCGCCCTGAATAGAAGTCGGCAAAGTGGAATAATATATGTACGCCAAACGCGAGCCGGCCTTGCCTGTGTTAGATTGAGCGTAATTATTCTGAACTCTTTTCCTCCCGCGCGTCAGACAAATGGTTATAACAAAACGAGGGCTTGTTCTAAGTGCAGCAGCGGTGGTACTCACTGCTGTAACTCTTGCGAACACTGGTTGCAGTTCTAAATCTCTGGCTTCTTTTCGGGGAAGCCCTAAAGAGTTGGTTGATGAAGTTTGGCAAATTATTGACAAAAGTTATGTAGATGGCACTTTTAACCAGGTTGACTGGAAAGCGGTGCGGAATGAATATTTGAACCGGACTTATACCAGCGACGAGGAAGCTTACAAAGCAATTCGGGAAATGCTGAAGAAGCTGGACGATCCTTATACGCGGTTTATGGACCCTCAAGAGTTCAGAAATATGCAGGTTGACACTTCTGGGGAACTGACAGGAGTTGGGATTCAGTTGACTCAAGATGAGGAAACCAAAAAGTTGGTGGTGATTTCCCCGATCGAAGATACCCCTGCTTTTACTGCTGGTATTCTGGCAAAAGATATCATTACTAAGATTGACGGCAAGAGCACAGAAGGCATGGATACGAATCAAGCGGTAAGTTTGATTCGCGGCCAGGTGGATACTGAGGTGACGCTGACTATTTTGCGGGGAAGCAAGGAATTAGAATTTAAGCTGAAACGCGCTAAAATTGAAATTCATCCAGTGCGGAAGTCGGTGCAGAAAACTCCGATCGGAGAAGTCGGCTATATTCGCTTAAATCAGTTCAGTGCCAATGCTGCATCGGAAATGCGATCGGCAATTAAGGATTTGGAACAGAAAAAGGTAACGGGCTATATTTTAGACTTGCGTTCCAATCCCGGCGGGTTGCTGTACGGAAGTATTGAAATTGCTCGGATGTGGCTCAAAGAAGGTACGATCGTCTCGACGGTCGATCGAGTGGGTGAGGCCGATAAACAAACTGCAAATAAGGCAGAGCTCACAGACAAACCGTTAGTTGTACTGGTAGACGGCGGTTCAGCAAGTGCTAGCGAGATTCTATCCGGTGCTTTGCAAGACAACAAGCGCGCGGTTTTGGTGGGAACAAAGACGTTTGGTAAAGGTTTAGTTCAGTCAGTACGCGGCGTGGGAAATGGTGCCGGTTTGGCGGTGACAATTGCCAAGTATTTTACTCCCAAGGGCACTGATATCAACAAGGCCGGGATTGAACCGGATTTTAAGGTAGAACTCACCGAGGCTCAAAAACAGGAATTGAGGCGCGATCGCGATAAAATCGCTACGACGGCAGATCCGCAGTACGCAAAAGCTATGGAAGTTTTGACACAGCAAGTTACTGGTAAACCAGGGAACAATAAGGCGGAGTCGAAACCGAATGCAGCGCCACCTAAACCGAATGCGGCGCAAGCAAAACCGAGTGCGGCACCTTCTAAATCTAAGTAGAAAACCTGTGTAGGGTTTCAGTTAAAAAAAAGCATTCGGGGGAAGATTTACGGCTAAAAGCCAAGATTTTAAACTCGAATGCTTCGCTATTTTTTGCAATGCGTCCGGTGCAACCAAAATTTATATAATTCATCGGCGTTAATCTGTGTTTATCTGCCTGTATCTGCGGTAAAAAAAAGAGAATTTATTCACCGCAGATGACAAGGAATTGATGCTGATTCACGCAGATGTCGAGAAGAAATATCGGAAGAATTCCGCTGCTAACAGATTTGAGATCGCGTTAGCTTTCGCGATGCGGAGGAAAGTAATAGTAATTCGTCATTGCGGCTGGCATTTGCCGGCGCGAATTAATCCGATGCGGCGGGCGATGGCATCTTCGGGCGAATCGTAAGGACCCCACTTTTCAATAATACTGGGGTTTTGTTCTTCAAGTTGCGCGATCCTCTGCGAGGGCTCCGCCAACGGCAAAATCTCGCAATTCCCCGCAGGACGTTTGACAATATAAAATTTTGGTGTTTCTGTCATAGCTAAATTCGTCACAAAAAAGCTGGATACTAACTAGGCAATTGGCTCATTATATCAAATAGGGAAACGGCAATGCCCTGTCCCAAATGTGTCTTAGCATTAAACTCGCAGTCCTACAGTAGTTGAAACCCCTCCCGGGCTGCGGATTTAACCGCCTGCAACTAATAAGAATTAAAAAAAACTAACACTTTTGGAAGATGCCACAATATTTATCTATGATCAAAATATAGACATTTGTCTAAACAGTGCATTCAACCATTTCAGAAGTGGCGAAATATTCTAATCAATACCAAAAAAAAACATGCAATTTCTACCCAAAACAATCCCCGAAATTCAACCAGAAATTATATCAGTTAAAGAATTACCGCCAGAACTTGTTACTTTCGATGTCGGCGGGATGAAATGTGCCGGCTGCGCGAAAGCTGTGGAACGCCAACTCATGCAATATTCCGGCGTAATTTCAGCTTGCGTTAACTTAGCCGTAGAAGTCGCAACGGTTGAGTGTCAACCGGGGACTGTCGATGCAGAAGCTTTAGCGAAAAAGTTGACTGATAATGGATTTCCCTCTCAGTCTCGTTCAGGTGAAAATCAGTGGGAAGCAGAAGCGACAACAATTGAACGGCGGCGACAAGAAATTCGACAGCAAATCAAGCAATTGACGATCGCCCTTATCCTAATTATTTTATCGGGTTTAGGTCACGTACTCGGCACAAAAGCCCCAATTCTCAGCAATATTTGGTTTCACTGGGGACTCGCCACCCTAGCTTTGCTGCTACCGGGCCGCCCGATTATCGTTGACGGGTGCCGCAGTTTGTGGCGAAATGCACCCAACATGAATACTTTGGTAGCTTTAGGCGCTGTCACAGCTTACACGGCTAGCAATGCGGCGCTGCTGTTTCCACGGATGGGATGGGAGTGCTTTTTTGACGAACCGGTGATGCTGCTGGGCTTTATTTTGTTGGGCAAAACTCTCGAACAGCAAGCCAGACGGCGCGCTGCATCAGCTTTGCAAGCTTTAATCGCATTGCAACCAGCCAAAGCCCGGTTAGTAGATTTTAAACTCCCGAGTTTAGATTTGCGATCGGAAGAATTGCCTTTAAACTCGACATCAGAGGTCTACGATCCACAATACATTGAAATTCCTGCCGATCGCGTCCGAGTCGGAGAATGGCTGCAAGTTTTGCCAGGGGATAAAATACCCGTAGACGGTGAAATTTGCGAAGGCAAAACAACGATAGATGAGTCGATGCTGACTGGCGAATCGATGCCGGTTTTGAAGCAACCAGGAGATACAGTTGCGGCCGGAACTATCAATAAATCCGGGGCAGTTGTGATGCGGGCAACTCGCACCGGTAAGGAAACCACTGTAGCTCAAATGGTGGCCTTGGTGCAGGCAGCTCAAACTCGCAAAGCGCCGATTCAAAATTTAGCTGATACTGTCGCGGGATATTTTGTGTATGGGGTAATGGCGATATCGGTTTTAACTTTCCTATTTTGGTATTTTGCCGGGACTCATATTTGGCCTTCTGTGCTTTTAGGACACGATATGGGGCATGGGGCATCGGGCATGGGGCATGGGGTATTGGGCATCGGAAATCAATTATCAATTACCGATTACCAATTACCAATTACTCATTACCAATCCCCTTTGCTGTTAAGTTTGAAATTGGCGATCGCAGTTTTAGTCATTGCTTGTCCTTGCGCTTTGGGACTGGCTACCCCAACTGCAATTTTAGTCGGTTCTGGCATCGGGGCGGAGCGCGGGCTTTTAATTCGCGGTGGTGATGTTTTAGAACGGGTGCATCAATTAGATACGGTGGTTTTTGACAAGACGGGCACTCTGACAACCGGAAATCTCACACTCACAGATTATTTGCCGATTTTCCAGAATTCCGAGTGGGATTTCAATTCAGATATTAATGTTGGCAACAAACAAGATGTTGGTTCCACAATTGATGGAGTTTCTGGCAACAGGCAAGATGCCTGTTCCACAAGTGATGGGGTTTCTGGCAACAGGCAAGATGCCTGTTCCACAATTGATGGTGTTTCTGACAACAGGCAAGATGCCTGTTCCACAATTGACTCAAAACTGCTGCAAATTACAGCGGCGGTGGAAAGGGGCGCTTCTCATCCCATCGCGGCAGCGATTTTGCTGGAAGCTCAACAACAAGGTTTGCCGCTGCTAGCTGCTGAGGATTTCTGCACGGAACCGGGCTTCGGGGTTTCTGCTTTGGTGGAGGGCCGGCGGGTGTTCGCGGGGAATGCTGAGTGGATGAAGCAGCAGGGAGTCGCTGTGGCGACGGAATTGTCGGGGTCTTTGCAAGGCAAAACGGCGGTTTACGTGGCTTCTGGGGGCGTTTTGCTGGGGGTAATCGGGCTAAAAGATACTCTGAGGCCGGATGCTAAGGCAGCGGTGGAACGTTTGCGGGGCATGGGATTGCGGGTGATGATGCTCACGGGGGATACGGCGTCTGCGGCGGCGGCGACGGCGCAGCAGCTAGATTTGACGGCGGCTGATGTTTTGGCCGAGGTGCGGCCGGAGGGGAAGGCGATGGCGATCGCGGCTTTGCAAGCCCAAGGCTGTAAAGTGGCTGTGGTGGGAGATGGCATCAATGACGCCCCGGCTTTGGCTCAAGCTGATGTCGGTATCGGTTTGCACTGCGGCACTGATGTCGCAGTTGAGACAGCTCAAATTGTGCTGATGCGAAATGCTTTGATGGATGTTGTTGAGTCGATCGAGCTGGGGCGCGCTACTTTCAACAAGATTCGCCAAAATTTATTTTGGGCTTTTGGTTACAATACTCTGGGAATTCCCGTGGCAGCGGGTATCTTGCTGCCTGCAACCGGAATTCTACTCAGTCCTGCGGCGGCCGGAGCATTTATGGCGTTTAGTTCTGTTAGCGTGGTTACAAATTCTTTGTTTTTGCGCCGGGGATTTCGAGCTTAAATTGAGGGCTTGTAGATCAAAGTCGGAGGTCATATCGTTTCCGGTTGCACTCGTGACCATATAAAGGACACGGCAGTGCCGTTTCCCTACCTGGATTAATTGTAGGGAAACGGCACTGCCGTGTCACAAGCTGTGAGTAATATTAATTTCGATGCTACCGGATTTGATCTCACCGGTCATTAGCTGGAAACTAATGACTAATGACCTCATCTCAAGACGGATATAAGCCCCTGACACTAAAAGTGGAGAGCAAAGAAGTTTCGAGATTAGTTCGAGGCCCCAGATTCATCTGTGGAGTCAACCTAAAATCTAAAATGTAAAATCGACTGACTGATGGCTACAGTGCCATACTTTCCAAAAGTCGCCAGTTATTGTTGTTCATAATTGAACGACTCACTAGCTCGAACATTTGACGGCAGTGGTTGTTGGTTTGCAGGGGCAGTTCTTCGTTTTTAATCACGAAGTTCATGCGAACCTCTGAGTCGCTGGCCGTGTTTTTCTCAATTAGGACTTCTGCGGTGACAAGTTTGGCAATCGAAACTTGACCTGGGAGCTCGCGAGCCATGACCGAATCTCCTGTATTGTAGATAATATCAAGATTGCATGACTCTAAAATTTCAATCAGGGACTGACGGAGACGGTCGATCGGAACGGCAACGATAAAAAAACCAGTATAGCGAGCCATAGACAACTCCAGCCGTGAGGCATTTAGACTTTATTATCATACCGAACCTAGAACAGATGCACAGAACAATATGGATTTATTTTATTCAGGTGGAAAGTTAGGGCAATGAAAGGCAAACTGATCGTGTTTGAGGGGGTTGAAGGTGCCGGTAAAACTACGCAAATGCAGCGCTTGATACAGTTC
The DNA here is from genome assembly GCF_036701945.1 of Microcoleus sp. MON1_C1. Classification (NCBI taxonomy): domain Bacteria; kingdom Bacillati; phylum Cyanobacteriota; class Cyanophyceae; order Oscillatoriales; family Microcoleaceae; genus Microcoleus; species Microcoleus sp. MON1_C1. The sequence continues at coordinate 9,827 of NZ_JAUBRO010000041.1, forward strand.
CTGCAAGCAAGTTGCTTTCTGAAAGTCCGCTTGGTGGCTACTCGCGAACCGGGGGGTACTGAGCTGGGAAGGGGACTGCGACATTTGCTGCTGAAACAAGATGGGGGCGAATCTGTATCCGATCGAGCAGAATTACTCATGTACGCTGCCGATCGCGCTCAACACGTCGAAACTTTTCTCAAACCCGAGTTATCGAAGGGAACGATTGTTTTATGCGATCGCTTTACTGACTCTACGATTGCTTATCAGGGCTACGGCCGCGGTCTTAAGCTAAATTTAATTAAGCAGTTGAATGAAATTGCCACCGGAGGCTTGGAAAGCGATCTGACTTTTTGGCTGGATATTAATGTGGAGGCGGGTTTGGCGAGGGTAAGGGCCCGGGGAGGGTGCGATCGGATCGAGCAAGCAGATTTGAAGTTTCACCGCCTTGTACAGCAAGGTTTTGCGGAGTTAGCCCAGGAAAATAAATCTCGAATTGTCCGGATAAATGCCGATCGCCCTGAATATGAAGTCGCTCAGGAAATTCAAACTATTGTAACTAGCAGGTTAGAAGCTTGGGGATATTTAAATAATACCTCTTCTGAAAAATAGCGCTAGATAATGTGTAGAGACACGGCAATGCCCTGTCCGGCTCCAAAAACTTACAATTTAACATTCTTAACTCAAAACAATTATTTAGCAGTCCCTTAAACCACAATAACCTTTTGGTATTATAGTAGCCACGCCGACGGTTAGGATGTACTTAATTGCTAAAACCCTAGATTTTCATCCTTCATCCTTCATCCGTTACATCCCGTACATTGCTCGTTGCCGAACTTCCTTCTTCCGCAAACATGAATTATTTCACCTCATTAATCGGACAAGAGCAAGCAGTAGAATTGCTAACACAAGCAGTCGAGCGCAACCGAATTGCTCCTGGTTATTTATTTGTCGGATCTAACGGCATCGGCAAAAGTTTAGCTGCTCAGTCTTTCATCGAGCTTTTATTCTCAGCCAATCTTCCTGAAACCCGATTAATAGCCTCCGTGCAAAATCGCGTGCGGCAGCGGAATCATCCAGACTTACTTTGGGTAGAACCAACTTACATGAGCCAAGGCAAACGGCTTACACCAAAGGAAGCAGAGGAAGCCGGTTTAAAGCGGAAAGCACCGCCACAAATTCGCTTAGAACAAGTTCGAGAAATCGGTGAATTTCTCAGCCGACCGCCGCTAGAAGCTGGGCGTTCAGTCGTAGTTTTGGAACAAGCAGAAACAATGGGTGAGGGAGCCGCTAACGGCTTGTTGAAAACATTGGAAGAACCGGGAAAAGCAGCGCTCGTTTTAATTGCTCCGACTGTGGAAGCTTTGCTGCCGACTTTAATTTCCCGCTGTCAAAAAATCCAATTTTCTCGGCTGAATCCCCAAGCAATGGCACAAGTTTTGCAGCAAGCGGGATTCGCGGAGATTTTAGATCATCCCGAGGTAATGGGGATGGCTCAGGGAAGTCCTGGGGAGGCAATTTCTATTTGGCAGCAACTGCAATCAATACCAGATGATTTGCTGCAAAAGGTGAAGCAGTTGCCTCAAAACCTACGGTCTGCTTTGGAATTGGCCAAGGAAATTGATAAAACTTTAGATACTGAATCTCAGTTGTGGTTAATCGATTATTTACAGCACTGTTACTGGCAGCAATTTTTGGCAGGAGGAATTAGTCGATCGCCCTTAGAGCCCTTGGAAAAAGCACGACAATATTTGCTAAACTACGTACAACCGCGATTGGTTTGGGAATGCACACTAATGGGAATATGTCAAGCATAATTTAGTGCCAAGTTTTATCCCAATACGATGAGTAACACGATGGAAAAAGCCACATTTGCAGCAGGTTGTTTTTGGGGAGTTGAACACAAGTTTCGCGCCGTTGCGGGTGTCGTCTCGACTGCTGCGGGCTACACAGGAGGTCACTGGCCGAACCCGTGCTACCTGGATGTTTGCGCCAGAGTCACCGGTCACGCTGAAGCCGTGCTGGTAGAGTACGATCGATCGCAGGTGAGTTACGAAGCACTGCTAGATGTATTCTGGAACTGTCACGATCCTACCCAAATCAATCGCCAAGGCCCCGACAGAGGCGAACAGTACAGGTCTGTGATTTTTTATCATAATTCCGAACAAGAAAAAGCCGCTCGCCTCTCCAAACAAAAATTGCAAATTTCCGGTAAATACGACAAAGATATTGCCACCGAAATCAAACCTGCTGGTGAATTTTATATGGCAGAGGATTACCACCAGCAATATATTGAGAAGAAGCGGATTTCGTCAAAAGTCATTAGTTAAAAATTAGGCAGACCCCACAAAGAATAAAATATCGTAGGGGCGGTAAGGCAATGATCTATACTAGCGACCAGTTTATTATTAATGCAAAACTCTGCCTCCCCCACGCCATGTTTATTTTCACCTACTTAGTAATAAATCATTAGTCATGAGATAGTGTTTGGTAGGATCAATCCCCCCGTGGTAGCCCGATTCTATGGGGAGGCGGCACAAGTCTCAGCTTTGAAAATTGCCAAAAGAAATATAGATGCGGGGCGGGGAATGCCACTGTGAAGAAGAGCAAGCGCGTTTTAAACAGCTTGTTACGCAAGTCATAATATTATAAAAATGCTGTAGTAGTTGGGCGCGTAAAACCCCAAGAATTTTGAAATAAAGCCTAAATGAAGATTGAGAATTTCTGTTTCAATTTTCTTGATTAATCCCGGTTTTTGCGTCCCGGACTGTAGTCATTAGTTAGCAATTAGTAGTCATTAGTCAGATGACAGAAAGAAAAGGGAAGAATATCTAGTTTTGCCGTATTGCTTGTTTATTTGCTAAGCTAAAGGTTGCGCTCTGTCATCAATAAACTTTAGATTTATGCACAGGTTATTAACTGGGAAACTGCGAATAGAGTATTTAACAATACCAATCGCTAATCTTCCAGCAAATCTATCCGGTATTAAAATTGTACAGCTTACTGACTTTCACTATGACGGGGTGCGGCTGTCGGAATGGTTGCTAGAAGAGGCGATTGCGGCAGCAAATGAAGCTGAACCCGACCTGATTTTTTTAACTGGTGACTTTATTACCTACGACCCCGCACCTATTTACACCTTAGTGCAGCGATTGAAAAATTTACAAAGTCGGGTGGGAATTTACGCGGTTTTGGGCAATCACGACCACTATTGGCCGAGGGCAAAAACAGAGGTTACTAATGCTTTAAATAGCGTAGGGATTCGGGTTTTGTACAACGAAGCAATCTATCCTTTGGGCTCAGAATTGGCTTTAGTTGGGTTGGCAGATTTTTGGTCGGGCGATTTTGCGCCTAAACCTGTAATGGCATCAATAAATCCCGCGATTCCTCGGATTGTCTTGTCTCACAATCCTGATACTGCTGAAAAGCTGCAAAATTGGCGGATTGATTTGCAGTTGTCTGGGCACACTCACGGCGGTCAAATCGTTATTCCCGGTATCGGCCCTTTGTACGCTTGGGTCAGAAAAATAGGCTTTTTGATTCCTAAACGAATCCGAAAGTTCATTCCTTTGCTGTCGGCTTCCGATCGAGTAGTTACTCACTGGGAATGGGCTAGCGGTTTGCATCAGGTGGGGAGTAATTTGCTGTACGTGAATCGGGGCTTGGGAACTTATTCGCCGGGAAGGCTATTTTGTCCCCCGGAGGTGACAGTAATTACTTTGGTTTGTCAACATCGGTAAGGGCGGGTTTAGGGTGCACACTTTCCCGATAATAGATAGGAAGAGGGAAGTTCGGCAACGGATTCGCTCGACGGATGTAACGGATGTCAGGAAGAGGGAAGAGGGAAGTTCGGCAACAGATTCGCTCGACGGATGTAACGGATGTAATGGATGTCAGGAAGAGGGAAGAGGGATTTTTGTACAATTGCTATTATTTTTAATTTGCTTCTCCAAAGCGATAGCCTCTGCCGTAGACTGTGTGAATTAGCATCGATTCGCCCGGGGCTTCTATTTTGCGGCGCAGCAGGCGAATTTGAGCGGCTAATACATTGCTGCTGGGTTTTTCTGCTTCACTCCACAAATACTGGTGGATTTCTTCGTGTGTTAGCAATTGACCGGTATGGCGCATTAAGTATTCTAATAACTGACATTCTTTTTCTGATAAATCAATTGTGCGATCGCCCCGATAAGCTAATTGATTGTCGTAGTCTAGCTGTAAATCTGCAACTTGCAGCCGCCCGACAGCAACCTCGGCGTCAATAGTAGGAGGCCGCCGCAGTAAAGCGCGGACTCTGGCTAGCAGTTCTCGCAGTTCAAAAGGTTTGACCAAATAGTCGTCTGCACCGGCGTCGAGTCCTTGTACGCGATCGTCTACGGTATCTTTGGCGGTGAGAAATAGCACTGGCGTACTCCGTCCTTGCGATCGCAACTTCTGGCAAATTGCCAGTCCGGTTTGTCTCGGCAGCATCCAATCTAAAATTAGTAAATCGTAATTGCCCTGCATTGCTAAATTGCTGCCGCTTGCTCCGTCAAATGCCACATCAACTGTATAACCTTCGCGGGTTAAGACTCGACTCAAAGGGTCAGTTAACTCAACTTCATCATCAACTAAAAGAATCCGCATCCTGATTTCAAATTTGAGATTTGAGATTTTAGGTTAAGTAAACTAATTTTCCCTAGATTTTAATGTGTGGAATACTTTCCGTTTCGCTGCAAGCTGCTGCTACCCATTCCTGGATGGCAGGCAAGGCTAAAATAGCCTCCGCATAAGCTTTGGCTGATGAATCTAATTTGACTCCGTAGGTAATAAAACGCATAACAACGGGGGCAAACATAGCGTCAACAACTGTGAATTTTCCGAATAGCATATTGCCGCCTGTTCCGAATTTTTGGCGGCATTCGCGCCAAATGGCAAAGATGCGATCGATCTCTGCTTCTACACCGGCAGTCATCCCTTCTCCCGGATAGCGGTTGCGGCAGTCCATCGGCATATTGTCGCGCAAATTTTGGAACCCCGCGTGCATTTCGGCGGCAATGGAACGGGCGATCGCCCGTTCCGCTATATCCGCCGGCCACAAATCATTGGCAAAGCGATCGGCAACGTATTCGCAAATTGCTAATGATTCCCACACTTTCAGATCGCCGTCGATTAAAACTGGCACTTTTCCCGAGGGAGAATAGCGCCGAATTTCTTCATGCGTTGTAGGCCAGTCTAAGGGGATTCTCACCTCGGCAAATTCCAGTCCAGCTTGTTTCATCGCCAGCCAAGCACGCAGCGACCAAGACGAATAATTTTTATTACCAATAACAAGTGTCAGTTCGGTCATAGTTTAGCTTTCAGCTATTTGCAATCGCCAGTTAAATTTTAAGTTTTAGAGTTGAATACACAAAAGGGTGAGACTGAATGACGATCCTCTTCGAGGGCTTCGCTAACGCGCGATCGGCCCGTTTTCTGCACTAGCCTCTGCAAGTATTTTAGATTAACAGCCTCCCAGCGTTCCGCGTTTTTCTGCAAACTTCGATCGGGGGGCGGTATCGAACACACTTGATTTGGCATCGAATGATCTGTCTCTGTGGATTTTGGCATCGTTAGCCGTAGGTACGGTTACTGTATAGTGCATTTCCTCGGCCTCTACACCACCGCCTGAGAGGATTTCATCTACTGTAATTTTTTTTAGGGAAGCTGGGTCTACATTGTGAAATTTTCTGTCAAATTGTTGACTCTCAAACTCTTGATTGTTTTCCATACTGACCGCCCTTGAAAAACGTGACGACATAAAAACTTACTAAATATAATATATACCCAAACAAAGGATCGAGCAATAGCCAAAAAAAATTTTTCGCTATGAACTCTATGTGTTATTCTGAGTTTGGTAAAAGCTGTTTCTGCTTAGACCGCGATCGCCCCCTTCCTAAATTGAGCAATTTACACTCTAGAAATTGACATGATTACTGTTGCACTTCCCAAAGGCGGATTGTTAGGAGATAGCATTCGCCTGTTTAAATCGGTTGGATTAGACTTCAGTGCTTTTCTCGATTCCTCTAACCGACAACTTCAAATATATGACCCTACCGGTACGGCCAAAGCTTTGCTAGTAAGGACGCACGACGTGCCGGTTTATGTGGAATACGGTCAAGCGGATTTGGGGATTTCTGGCTATGATGTTTTGCGGGAAAAAAAGCCGAAAGTTGCCAATTTAATTGATTTAAAATTTGGCAAATGTCGGCTGTCGGTGGCGGTGAAGGAATCTAGTTCTTACCGACGAACTGTAGATTTGCCTCCTCACGGTAGAGTTGCTTCTAAGTTCGTACACTGTGCAAGGGAATATTTTCACAATTTGAATTTGCCTGTGGAAATTGTGCCGCTTTACGGTTCTGTGGAGTTGGGGCCGATTACGGGTATGTCGGAGGCAATTGTGGATTTGGTTTCGACTGGCAAAACGTTGCGGGAAAATGGTTTGGTGGAAATTGATGTTTTATTTGAAAGTTCGGCTTATTTAATCGGTCATCCTTTGAGTTACCGTTTGAATACCGGAGGCGTGAATGAGTTGATCGGGAAGTTGAGAGAGCAAGTTTTGACGACTGTTTGATGCTAACTCCAATTAGAGGAGACTTATTGGATAAATCTTTCATTGATAGGGAAACCACAGACGCAACGCGGGATAGTTGGGGACTTTTGCACTAAGTCTAAACTATTGTAGGGTGGGCTTGTAGCTCGCCCTAAAAGTTAAATCTTTATGAAGTGCTATTTCCCGGTAGAAAACCTAGTTTTTCCTGGCAGCGATTTATATAAAAACGGACAACTGTATCCGCTGGGTTTTGTTCTATTAGCTGCTGAAAATATCTCAAGGCGGCGACAAACCTTTCAGATTGCCATCCTTGAATTCCTTTGTCAAATAAACCCTGGGTAAGCTGCTTTGCCTCAGAGTCGGGACAGGAGGCTGCCCAGATTTCGTAGATTTCAATAGCTTGCTGCTTGCCGCGCGGGGTTACTCGATCTATCCAGCGATAGTAATAATTGTTCCTTGGCAAATCGCTGCCTGTAGCAGCCGCCTCAGAATTAGAAGTAATAGTCTCCTGTGTTTCCACTTCCAAGTCGCACTTTAATAATAGACTTTCTTTTGATTTTGAGTGGGAACTTATGCCATGTAGAAATTCTCTTGCATGAACGATCGCATTTTCGCTAACAATAATTTGGCAACCGTATATTTTAGTTAAATTTTCTAACCTAGAAGCTGTATTTACCACATCGCCGATGACTGTCGAGTCCATGCGGCGATCGGAACCTAAAGTGCCGATCATGCCGATACCTGTGTTAATTCCCGTACCAATATTGACGGGAAATTCTAAATTGTATTGGTGGCGACTGGCATTAAATTCTTGCAAAGTTTCTTGCATTGCTACTGCGGCTTCGATCGCATCCATAGCGTGAGAATTCGGCTTGTCAAATACTGCCATGATTGCATCGCCTAGGTATTTGTCAATAAACCCGCCGTGAGACGTTATGCAATCGTTCATTTGAGTAAAAAAAGCGTTCAACCATTCAAAAGTCTCGCGAGCTTGTTGAGATTCCGCGATCGCAGTAAACCCGCGAATGTCGCAAAATAAAACAGTCAGCTCTTCTTCTGTGACATTGCCCAACTGAATAGATTCTATTCCTTGCGGCGCAATTCGCCCGAGAAGTTGCTCTGGCACAAATAGCTGAAATTTTTCTGAAAGATATTCGTTGGCTTCCCAAGCTGCGGCGATTTGGCGTTTGCTTTGCTCTTTGACTTGCTGGTTGAGTTGGGAAGATACAGCTTGCGCTCGCAGTTGACTCAACTGCAAAATATTTTCCACTTTCGCCAGCAACAAACGACTGTTAAAAGGCTTTGTCAAATAATCATCGGCCATCATTTCTAACCCTTTGATGCGAGACATATCGTCATCGAGGGCAGTTAAAAAAATTACCGGTACAGTTTGCAATGCGGTATCCTTCCGCAGGCGATCGCACACATCAAAACCGTTCATCTCCGGCATCATAATATCTAGTAAAATTAAATCGGGTCGAGAGGCGCTGGCAAGCGAGAGCGCTTCATGGCCAGATAGGGCTGATACTGTAGCGTATCCTTTCAGGTGCAATAACTCTTCCAGTAAAGTCAGATTAGCTGGCTCGTCATCAACCAACATGATGCAGGGCGACTTGTTTGACATCGAATATGATATAGTATATTGAATTTAGCTCGGGAGTTGCGCGTGGGGAAGCTCGAAAACTGGTTGATTCGTATATTTCTCGTTACTAAACTCGATATTTTTCGTAGGAACCAGCTTTCGGAAGCAAGTGCGGGCAAGTCATATACATATTTATCTACTCTTGAGTTTAACCTTTGTTGTTATCAATTATCATAAATGGCAGTGCTGGAACTGCAAATAATTATCGTTAGCCCAGAAAAGAACGGACAGTAGCGATCATCAAATTCAAATCCAGTGGCTTGCTCAAATAAGCAGAAGCGCCAGCTTCCAAACATCGATCGCTGTCACCGGGCATCGCCATCGCCGTCACCGCAATCATCGGTACCGAGTCCCAGACAGGATCTGCTTTAACTCGGCGCATCAACTCAAAGCCGTCAACATCCGGCAACTGAATGTCCATCAAAATCAAATCCGGCAGCAAGTGCGGCGCAGTAGAGGCGGCGAGAATACGATCTGCCATCACCTTCCCATCCGCGAGTATCTCTACCCCGTACCCCTCTAATTCCATCACCTCAGAAATTAACATTTGGTTAAAAGGCTGGTCTTCGACAACCAAAATCCGCTTCCTGCCAATGGGTAAAGCAATCGCACAACCTGGCACTAACTTGCTATCCAAAGCACAAGAAGCAAAGCTTCCCAACTGTTGACGCATCTCCGTCAAAGGCAGCCAAACGCGGAAAAGACTTCCCCGATCGCAAACAGATTGAAAAGAAACAGTTCCCCCGTGCAATTCTGCCAGACGCTTAGTCAAAGCCAAACCCAAACCTGTACCTTCGTGCCGCCGAGTCAGGGAAGAATCCACCTGTTGAAAAGGTCGAAATAGCAAGTGCCAGCGGTCTTGAGGAATGCCGATGCCGGAGTCTTGCACCTCAAAACAAAAATAAGGAGTGCTGGCATTTACAGGAGAACAATCAGGTCGGTAGTCGCCCTCTATTTCACTGCCGTAGACCAGACGCCCGCTGAGTTTAACTTGTCCCTGTTCGGGGGTAAATTTGATAGCATTGGAAAGTAAATTAATCACAATTTGTCGCACTCGCCGTTCGTCGAGCCAAACTTTAGTAATACGGTAGTCGAGTTCTAAGGACAAACCGATTCGCTTTTTGTCTGCCCGTGGCTGCATCATTTTCAGACAGTCTGTTGCGAGTTCTTGAACGCGAACAGGCTGTAAGTTTAGTTCTACTTTCCCGGCTTCTATTTTAGAAAGATCGAGAATATCGTTGATTAGCTGCAACAAGTGCTGGCCGCTTTTTTCGATCAGTTCTACATAGTTGATTTGTCGATCGCTCAACTGTCCGGCTGTTTGTCGCAGCAGCAAGTCAGAAAAGCCGAGAATGCTGTTGAGTGGCGTCCGCAATTCGTGGGACATTGAGGCTAAAAACTCGGATTTCAACTGAGAAGAATACTCTAATTCTTCGTTAACTTGGCGCAGGTTCTCTTGTGTCTGAGCCCGCTCGATCGCCGCCCCCAGAGTCCGGCAAGCAGCCTCCAGCACTTCTTGGTGGACGGCGGTTTGCAGTTTTTTGATGTTGCGGGACTCCAGCGTGAGCACTCCGATAATTGTACCGTCGGTAGCTGCGATCGGAAAAATGCCCAGTTGTCCAATTCCCGGATGCCGAAATTCCGGCACGGCATTGGGATGTTGGGCATAATCCTCTACGAACACAGGTTTACCAGTTTTCACCACTTCCCACAGCAAACCCATGCCGTAGGGAATGCCTTGGTCGAGCAATTCTTGCATTCCTGCGACTACCGGTTCCCCGTAAGTAGCCAGAAATTGACCAGAAACGTGGTTGGAAACCGCCGCCGCTTGCCGATCGTTTCCCTTGCCGCTAATCACCTTGACATCTCCGAAAGCAGCATTCATTGCCTCTACTAGATAGGTGAGGGCAAACTTACCTATTTCTTGCAAACTGTCAGACTTTTGCAGGCGTTCGGTTAAACCTAAAAGAAAGCTCAGCCGCCTGACTTCTGCGTTCAAGCTAGCTTGGGAGTTTTGGTATACCGTAACGTCTCGAAAGGTTAACAGCCGTCCGCCGCTGTTGGTAATCGTGGCGCACACCTCCAAACAAACCGCATTGGATTGCTCGAAATAAAATGATAAACTTTCATGCTCAGATGTTTCGAGTGCTTGCTGAAACTCTTGCCACTGTTGAACAGACAAGTAACCCCGATCGACAATTTCCGCAAACAGCAAGTGGCACTTCGGCTTTGTTTCCAGCCATTCTGGGGACAGTTCCCACATTCCGGCCAATTTTTTGTTAAACAAAACTAAGCAGTCAGACGAGTCGAACAGAGCGATCGCATTGTCTACTTGGTTGAGAATCAGTTCTTGGTCTGCCCTCAACTGGTGCAAGTCTCTCTCCATTTTCTCTGTGGGTGTAGCTCTTAGTTTCGTTGTCATAACTTTCTAGGGATATGGCAAGAATTATTTTATAATCCCTTACTTAATGTGACATAATTTTAGGTTTTTGGGCAGTGAGGGGGATCGATCGGCCTTGTGATCTGAGACACTTGCTGGTTTCCGAGGGCGATCGGAACCCGCTTTGAACTGCGCCGGCTATTGTTTAATCATCAGGCAATAAGGAGGGAAATCCTTATGAAAGAAGCCGAATTTTTTAATAACAATGTTGTCGAAGTTGATGGCATCTGACTTGAAACTATTGTGTCCAACCCTGTGCTAAATTGACCCATAATAAAAACTAATTCCGGCGATAAGGCATCAGCATATAGCAATCCTCGCATCATTTGTGAATGTCTTACTCCCTCTAAGCAGGTTCGGGGAGGGTTGGGGTGGGATAAAAAATTTACGACTTTTGCAAGGATTGCTATAGGTCAAATGCAATCATGACCTTACCCTTAAATTTTATTAGCAATAACTTGGTTATTTGGATTAACTGCTCAAGCGTGGGATTCAAAAACATAGGCATAAGGCACGCCATAAGCACCCGGAGACAGTGTTCGGAGTTTCAAAAAAGCAACTGTAGGCTCGTGAACCCAACCCATACACAATCAGTTATTCCCATAATTTAATCTAAAATTGTGCGACTGAGCGCTCGCGCCGAACTCTAAAATCTACAATGATATGAGTTATTACGATCGCACTTATGAGTAAGGTGTGCAGTGCACACCCTACAAATGTGAGTTAAGCTAATCCGCGTTTAAATTGCAGAGTAAAATAAATCTTTACTCTTGTGGGGCGGGCAGGAGATCCCGCACTTAACATACAATTTAAATGCAGTACAGGTTAGAGCGTAAGTATTGTTAATGTTTCTTAGGATTTTTCGGAAAAGGAATGCCCAAACTTTCGTGAAAAACAACCTGAGTTTTATAAGTCAAGCGCCGGTTAACTTGTTTGATGATTTTTTCCAAAAGCGCATCGCCGGTTTTTTCTATTAAAGGTTGAGACATCGATCGAATAAACTTGGGAAAGCAAACTCCCACAGCCAAATCCAGCTTCCAGCTAGTAATGGTAATCGCAGGCGGCAGCTTAGCACGTTCCGAGCTCGGCCAATCGGCGGCAAACTCCTGAGAGGGTATCTCCACTAGCTTCATTGCCGATCGAAAATCCACTTCATACCCAGGCGAGGTATAATCCGGAACCGGAATAGTCTTAATCAAATAGCAGCCTTCAGCGTCAGGCGGCAGCAACTCTAAACCAATTCTCGCTTCAACGCGGTAGCCGAAAGCCCCAAAACGCCCGATTAATAAATCATAGCCGTTTTCTCCGAGCGGCTCGGCCTTCATCGGCGAAGCGCACTGGCAAAACCAAGTCTTGTGGTTGTTCAAATGCTTTGCCACCGTCTCCGCATCGGCATACATCTCCATGCTGTCTTCAAAATGTGTGTGAAACCAAATCGGCTCAACTTCCTCTCCTGCATCCGCGCTTCCACTTTCGGGCTGTCGGAAACTCGCATCTGGGTAGCAATTTTCGTCAGAAGCTTCAACAGTGTGATATTCAGCGGAATCCTGCCTCATCGTATGCTCTCCTGTTATACACGCCAATCGATCGGGTTGGGGATGTGTTAAGGGAGTTTCCTCCCTACAATTGAGAAATTGATAGTAACAAAACTTACCCTAATCCAGCATAACTCGACTTATGAAAGCATTTGTAGCAGGAGCCACAGGTCAGACTGGCCGCCGCATCGTCGCAGAATTGGTCAAGCGAGGTATTCCCGTGCGCGCCTTAGTCCGAAATCTAGACACAGCTAGACAAATTTTACCACCGGAGGCTGAGTTAGTGACTGGGGATGTATTAAATGCGACTTCCCTGGGCGATGCCATCGGCGATAGTACGGTATTGCTGTGTGCGACAGGAGCCGCCCCTGGTTTTGACCCGACAGCGCCTTACAAGGTGGATTTTGAAGGTACTAAAAATTTGGTGGATGCAGCTAAGGCTAAGGGCATTGAGCATTTTGTGCTTGTGACTTCTCTGTGCGTCTCTCAGTTTTTTCACCCGCTGAATTTGTTCTGGCTGATTCTGGTTTGGAAGAAGCAAGCCGAGGAGTATTTGCAAAAAAGCGGCTTAACTTATACGATCGTCCGTCCGGGCGGTCTCAAAAATGAGGATAATTCAGATGCGATCGTCATGACTGGTGCCGACAAAATGTTTGAGAGCAGCATTCCCCGCACTAAGGTAGCCCAAGTGTGCGTGGAGGCGCTGTTTCAGCCGACTTCTCGCAACAAGGTTGTGGAAATTGTGGCGAAGTCGGAGGCTCCGCAAAAGAGTTTTGAGGAGTTGTTTGCCAGTGTGATTTGATTGAATTAGCCTCGCTTGGGTTCGGTGCGTCAGACCAAAAACACTTTGATTTGGATCTGAGATGTTGCACCATTGTCAAGAACAGGCTTTCCGGCCTGTTCCACAAAAAGTGCATTTTCTTGTGGGGTGGGCATCCTGCCCGCCCAAAAAAGGCTTATCGAGAATGGTGCAAGATGTGATTTGGGTCAAAGATTTGGGCTGACGCACCCTACAACAATTTTCCGAGCGCCAAATCTGGCAAAATCTTAATAGTTTTACGATTCGCCGTTGAAATTTCCCTCTCCCAGCATGAAAACTCTCAAGTGGCCAGCTTGGTTCCCCTATCCGATTTCGTGGTTAAGGGCATTTGCTCTCGCTCAGAGTTTTAGTTTTGTCCTTCGCCGGGGCATTCCTTTTGTCAGCGACGATATCGGCTTTCTGAGTCTACTGCTGGCGGCTTGGCTGATTCAGTTGCCTGTGTTTTTTGTGTTTCACTTGTTCGCCGTCAAAATCTTAAATCCCTTACTAATTATGCTGCCGGGGCGCTTTCGCGTTGCGCGCAAGTTCAAGCGCAGGCACACTGGTATTCGATCGCACTTGCGAGAAGGCTTGAATGCTGTTGTAGTGATTTTTTTTGCATTTAATCTGTCGCTGTTGGTGCAACTTGCGATTTTTTATTGGCCAGCGCGATCGATCGATCCGGCTCAGTTACTAACAGGAATATCTACCCTGACAAATGTTGCGGTAGCAGGTGAATTAGATTTCTGGCTGCTCAAATTGGCGGGGGTTTTATCGAGTTTAACGCTGTTAGCGGCCCCCCTATATCAATACGATTTTCGGGTGCGCCGGATGCGGGTGGCTCGAAAATGGGTTGAAATTTCGGAAATGGAAATGACTTTGCTGGAAGCTGAGAAATTTGGCCGTCGAAAAAGAGGTTTGCTGAGGCGATCGGAGATTCAAATCCTCGGATTTATACTTTTAATCGGCGCTGTGATTGGCGGCGGTGTTTTTTTGGTTGACAGTTTGCGGGGAAATCAGCAGTTGTCGCAGTCGGCAAGCGGGGTGGGAAAATTTCCGCCGCTGGCTATGAAAACGGGCGATCCTTACATTCGGGCGCTGATGCGTACTATTTCTGCTAGCGAGTCGAATGTTTCTCGCCCTTATCACGTTGTTTACGGTGGCAAATATATATTAGATTTGAGCCGCCATCCTGACTGGTGCGTGAAGATTGTTAAGGGCCCGAATCGAGGCAAGTGTACTACCGCTGCGGGCAGGTATCAATTTCTGACTACGACTTGGAAGGAGAAGGCGAAGCGCTATCAAGCGCGTCGTGCTAATTTTTTATTCTGGGAAGATTACAGTTTTGAACCAGAAGATCAGGATGCTGTGGTTTATGCTTGGTTGAGCGATCGCAACTTTTGGAAAGCTGATATTCCTGAGATGTTGCGGCAGGAAAGATTAACTGAGGTATTACGGATGCTTTCAGGAACTTGGACGAGTTTGGGATATGGAATTGAGAACAATTCTATGAGTTCTCGTTTGCCGAAAGTCTACCGGGAAATGCTGCGGGAAGAATTGGAAAATGCTGGTTCTTAGGGAGTTAAATGTTGACGGTTAACTGTTAACTGTTAAGCTGAGGTGCATCTAAATTTTTCAGTCAACTTTGAGTAAATTTTTGTGGGGTGGGCGTCTCGCCCGCCCGAAAAATACAACTTAAAGGCACAACAGTTTAACGAATCTTATTAGTTATTAACACGCCAAAACGATTAAGAAATAACTACTAATAAGTAACAAATAACTAATCCTTCAATTTTGGTAAAAATGCTGTCAGACATTTGTACAATTCTAATCCCGGCCCAGCTTGCAGCGGATAAAACTTGTCGAAATTAATGGGGTTTCCCGGTGCTAATTTCCACTCGGCTTTCTGTGCTGTTTTTGGGGAAATTTCGATCGCTACCGTGATGTTAATAATGTTGTTGTGCTGGGGGGTTCCCCGGAAGCAGTAACTTTTGCCAGTGCGTTTGTCTGAATCGCTGCCGGTGATGTATCTGTCTTGTTTGCGAAATTGGATTTCTCTGAAAGGTCGATCGATCGCAAAGGAGTCTCGGTAGCGGTAGTCTCCGTCGCGCAAGATTTCGACAGTCGGCTTGATTTGGCTTATAACTGTTGCTGGACTAAGAGTTAGCATCATTGATCCGCGTTCCTCTTGTGAAATCGGTGATTTTGCTGCTTGGTGGCTGAGTCGCTGTGGGCGATCGGCTTAAACAAACGCGCCGTGTAACAAATTAATAAAAGTTGTTATACAGTTTAAGTTGATTCTTACCTATCGTGAATAATTATTTCATGGTTTCATCTCTGTTACCTATCTGAGTAATAATAAAAATATCCAGCCAGCCCTGAAAAATTTTACGGGCGCATATTAGGGATTAATTGACGATACTGCGAGGATACTGCTATGTTGTGCGTGACGCAAGAAACAAAAAATTTAGGGCGGGTTGAAACCGGAAATTCCCAACGCCGAGACTCTTTCACCTCTGCCTCTAAAACTACCAGTATGCTCCGCTCGCGAGTTTACAAAGATGAGGCTTTGGTGTCTGCTACCTTGACCGGACTGCCAGCTCTTTTGGCATCCCTCGAAAGCTTTCGCGATCAGTAGAAGTTGGCATTTTCTATTGCTGCTATATATGGCGCATGGAGATTTGTGATAGCGCCTACAAACCGAGCAGGGGCTGTTTTGATTGCACCTAAAATTATCCTCGATTTGATTTGAGTTTTGCGGTACTGAACTCTTCCGGGACGCAGAAACCAGGTTGTTTACACAAAAACCTTTTTACAGCCCTTTATTATGGTAGGAAAAATGGTATAAAAACCCGGTTTCTTGATGGGTGTGCGTAAGTCTTGTGTTAACAAAATTTATTTGTGAGTGTCATCGGGTGCGATCGATGCCTCTACCTCTTGGGAGGAACGGCTTAACATAGAGTCGTGCAGGTGTTCGTTGTGCTGCCTTTCTTGAGCCATTAATTCTCTGGCTTTTTCTTCAGCAATTCCTTCGCTAGGTGTTTCTAGCTCGTGGGAGGAACGGTTGAGCATAGAGTCTTGCAAGTGTTCGCTATGCTGCCTTTCTCGTGCAATTAGTTGTCTAGCTTTTTCTTCTGCGTTCATGAGTAGTTTCTCCAATTGCTTGTTAGAATCGATTCTTATATTAAGATGCCACACTTCGAGGGTAAAGGTAGCAAAATTAACAGAAAATTTTACAAAAAATGGATAAATAGTTGAGTATGCTGGCGGTGGGTATCGGGAGCGGTGGTTGCCGAGCTAATTATTGCCAGACGCCGGAAAAGATATTCTTGACTGCGATCGCAATTCGATTTAAGTCTTCCTTCAGCAGCGGTGGCCAAGAAACTCCTCTGCCGAGTCCAGCTTCAAATTGCTGCAAACCTTCTACTGACAGTAAATGCAGTGCCAAGATCAATTGTCGATCGAGCATTGGAGATTCTTGCAGCCCTTCAAACAATATTTTTAAAGCTAATAAAATCGATGTCACCTGTCCGGGCACGGGGGGCTGACCTTGTTTGAGACGCATCAGGAAGGCGTCGGGATTTTTCTTGGTTTCCAGGGCCGTTCCTTGGTCGATCAGAAAACTGCGGGCTGTTTTGTAATCCATTTGACGTGCGATCGATCTCCTGCAATTAATTAGCTGGCATTATATCACTTTTTGTCGCGCTCAATTTGGTAATATATTTCCATACAGCCTACACTACAGCTACTCGTGAGGTGCGCCCACAAGCACGGTACAGCTACTGATTAGAGGCGTAGCATTCATCCCACAGTCGCCTTGAGCGAAGTGAAACGGACAGGGAAAAATAAAACAATGGCAAAACACCAAAGAAATAGCAGAAAATCCAAGATTTATCGCTACTTGTGGCTGCTTTTTTTGTGTCTGAGCTTTCTGTTAGTTCCGCTCATCAAAAAAATAGCGGCCGATACGCCATTCCCCCCACCCGCTCCTATTGAAAATAATGCTACTTTTGGAGCGAGGATTCAAAGGACGATGGGGCTACTTGCAGCTAGCACTCCAACAGACCGCCGCCAAGTGCGTATCCTCTTCTACGGTCAATCCATCACTCAGCAAGATTGGTGGCAAGATGTAGTGAAGGAGTTGAGACAGCGATTTCCCAATGCAGATTTGATTGTGGAAAATCGGGCAATCGGAGGATTTGGCGCCCAGATTTTAATCCGTCCCAGCGAACACGATTTGTATCCTTTTTATCCAGACTTGCTAATTTTTCACGTTTACGGAGGCGGTGAAGATTACGAAGCCATAATTGCCAATGTCCGCAGCCGCACTGCTAGCGAAATACTCTTGCATTCAGACCACATCGACTGGATGCCAACAGGCAACAGCGACGATCCAAATTCAGTCAGCAGATACGAATGGCACAACACTCATTCTACTAAATGGCTGCCTGAGTTGGCCGATAAATACGGCTGCGAAATCGCGGAAATTCGCGAACCTTGGATGCGGTATTTGAAAGATAATCGCTTGCAGGCAAAACAGCTATTGAGCGATGAAATTCACCTCAATGATTGGGGAAATTTTCTCCTAGCTGCTCTCATAAAACCGCACCTGCGATACAAGCCAAATTCTTTTCAACCGCCGCAGGATTTAGTGAAAACCTATACAGTTGGCAGGGATGTTAAGTGGCAAGATGGCAAGTTGGTTTTAGAATTTGAAGGAAATAGAATAGATGCGATCGCCGATAAAACCTTCAACGGCAAGGCAATGTCTGCTAGAATTGCGATCGACGGCAAAAAACCCTCAGAATTTCCTGAACTTTACAGCATCACCAGACCTAGCGCTAGCCTTGGCGTTCCTTGGCCCGCTATTCTCCAAGTATCCAGCCAAAAACCGCTAATCGTCGAAGATTGGAAAGCCGTAATTACTGAGATTAACAGCGACGCCAGCAAGTTTAAATTTGACGTTGTAGGTTCTAAAACAGGTTACGACGGCAGCGGTACAAACGACGAAATGTTTGTCTCAAACTCTGGCCGCGTCGTGATTGAACCGAGAAACTGGTGGCTGAAAAATTCTTATGAATACTCTAAAAAACCGACGCCTAAAGGCTTTGAGATTTCCTGGCAGGTGCGACCAATGTTTGTGGATTCATACGTTCCTCCACAAATTGCAGATTCAAGCCGCGAGTATTCTACAACATTGGCTCAGAATTTGAGCAACTCCAAACACACCCTCGAAATCGTCCCCGAAACAGATGGGGAAGTGCCTATTCAGGCAATTCGAGTGTATCGCCCTCCTTTCTCCAATCTACCATCTAAAGTTGAGAGTCTTAAACCGCAGAGCTCAGCGGATGAAAGCAAATAAACGCTGATGCAATTTGATCGGCGTTTATTTGCCTTCATCTGCAGCTCAAAAAATCTTCATGTTGATTTTATAGCAATCGCCTTGGCGGCGTAGGGCGTTGATGATTGTTCAAACCCTTAATATTTAAGCACCTTGGCTCCTGACTCCTGCTATAATCGCCAAGATTATCAACTTCTAGGAATTCCCAACTCGTGAAACATCAACAGCGATAAACATAAATCCCCCACAAAAATCAACACCCAAGAAGTTACCACCGCCGCCGTGGCAGCTTGGCATACTCCTTTGCCTCCGCCCAGCGTCGTCGCAAAATGCCACCGCAAAAGCACCTCCCATCGCCCCAACCGCCCCAAAGTGCACCAATTCTCTGGCTGATTGAAATGTAAAAATCATGGCGCCAAACAAGGCTATTAGCAGCACGGATCGGAAAGAATCCAGGCCTACTGTTACTAAATGTTCCATGATTTTGCGAGAGTCAATTTTGCCTTGGAGTATGCGTAGCAGCACTTGGCCGCCCAGGAACAACGTCAAAAAAAACCTTTGAAACCACCTGTTATTGAAGGTTTCATCTAAATGTCGATCGGGCTTTTCTTGGTATTTCTTAACCACTGACGGAGGCTTCGCGATTAATTGCAAACAGGGCGAAGCACTGCCACATAGAGATTTTCGGCAATCCTACAGCAATTATTGCACGATTTGTCAACATATATTTTCAGTCTGCCTGCCCTACGGTTGGTGCGGTATACCATTTTAGATTTTAGATTTTAGATTGGGACTGATTGATTATGTGGTAATCATTAGTCATTTCCAATTCTTCCATTCTAAAATCTAAAATCTAAAGCCCTATGACTATTCGGCAAGTAACAAGTCGATAAACTTATCCAACTCTTCCTTATACTTTTCGGCTTGATCCTTGCCAATTCTCAGCAGTGCCGATATCTTCTCTTCCGAGGCATCATCAATCGGCAGCGGTTGTTCGTGGCTCAAATCGGGAGTAATTCTCAAATATTGATTCGGTCTTTCAACCGCATCATAAATTTGAATTAGTTGATAATTTACAGTTTCAGCAACTCCCGTCATCATGATATTAATCAAAGGCTGAACCCACTCAACTTGACCCCAATTTTTCGCTTCTTCGTAGGGGAATTTATTCTGAGCTTCTCCCGTCCCCAGCGATAAAATTACCATATCTTTTGCTGTCGGGCCTTTATCGGGGCGCTCGTCGGGAATTCTGAATTTATTTCTAACTTCTGCATAGGCACAAAGTGCGGGATTGTTTGCGAAAACTCCCCCGTCAATTAAAGCGTAGGATTCATTGGTCAAAGATCGGATTTTGGGAAGTTCAAAGTAAGAGGGAGCTGCAGAGGTGGCTCGGGCGATATCTCTAATAAAATAGTCTTCTGCTGGATATTGTTTAGCATCTATTTGATCGAAAAAGTGAGCTTTTCTCCTTTCGATGTCGTAACTGGAAATTAAACAAGGTTTCAGCAGTTCGCTGAGTTTGGAATCTCTAAAGTTTTCCAAAAAGAATTGTTCTAAGCGATCGCCGGGATATTTTTCATCTATCAAACCGTCTATAGATCTGAGTTTTTTCCAAAATGAACTCTTAAAAACGTCGCGGCCGCTCTGAATCGAAAAATTAACAGCGTCTTGGGCTGACCACCGAGGCCGGCTGGGATTTTGGGCATCTGGAGACAAATAGATGCAAGTTAAAATGCCTCCCGCACTTGTGCCCGCGATTAAATCAAAATAGTCAGCTATTCTCGCATCTGGGTTGCCACTTTTCTGTTGCAGCTTTGACTCAACGCTAACTAAAACTTGCGCGGGAATAATTCCTCTAATTCCCCCTCCATCTATGGATAAAATTCTGGTATATTTAGCCATAACTGTTGCCTCTTCTGAATGTTTGCTCGTTTCCTACAGTCCGGGATACAAAAAGTGGTTTGAGAGGCTAATCATAGCGGTAATAGCCGTAAGCTGCTTAGGGCGCACCTACATAATTCCGAATTCATGCACCGCTCAATCTCAAATCCCAAATCTTCAATCTAAATTTAATTGGCGGGCGGCGATCGTATAGCGAAAAATGTATTCTACAATTTCTACGTAATTGTAAGCGGCCGCGGGCGAGTCTGCCCAGACTGTGATGCCGTGATCGCGAATTAATAAAGCGGGTACAGACGCCGCTGAAACGGCAAAGAATTCGCAAATTTCCTTGGCTATCTTAGGGACTTCTAAATAATTTGTAAAGAGGGGTATCGACACTTGCGGGTTTTCCTCCCAGACCCCCAAACCTTTGACCATTTCGATCGCGGGCAAAGGCACTGCATCTCCTACTGTTAGCCGAGAAACTAAATTTGCCTCAATCGAGTGGACGTGATAGCAAGCTTTAGCGTTTGGAAAACAATTGTAAACGGCTAAATGAATGCTGGTTTCGGCTGAAGGGCGGCTGTCGGGAACAGGTTGCTCGACAATTGCGCCGTCTGAGTTCATTCTGATAAAATCTTGTTCAGTTAACTGCCCTTTGGCGCGGCCGCTAGCAGTAATCCAAAAACTGCCATCTGGCAAGCGGGCTGAAAGATTGCCAGCAGTCCCAACCATCCAACCGCGATCGTAAAAATGTTTGGCTGCTGCAATTAAATCCGATCTCAAATCGCCACTCATTTTTTATAATTCCTCAGTTTTTTATTTACTTTTTACGTTAATAGGAATTGCGCTGGTCTATCTAAACGTAGGGTAATCCGTGCAAAGCTTACCAATACATATCGCTCTCAACGTAGGGTGAGCCATCAGCATTTTACTAAATACACATACCGCATAGTGCGATTTTTTTGTCGCAATTCCTACTAGAGTTTCAATTCCATTTCTGGGACAAACTTTCCAAGATATCAAAAAAATTATCCCATTTAGTATAAGGCTTTTGCTGTTCGTCTAGATACTGGGCAAGCCGATCGCGCGCAAACACCGACGAAGCCTGCAAAGCCATATTAAAATCCGTCAGCGAATCTCCGATCGCCACCTGTTCTTCGGCCGGGTGCTGCGCCATCACCCGCACCTTAGACACCAATTCCTCATCTCCTTCCAACTCAGAATTGACTTGCAACCGAGGGCCGCTAGCGTCCACATCCACAGCGTAAATAACGCTCGCCCGGTTTACCAAATCGCCCATTACCGTCTCTACCATAATCCGAAGACCGCCGGACACGATCGCAAAATCTACCTTTTTCTCGTCCAAAAAATCCAGCAATTCCAACAATCCCGGCCGCATCAGCCTTCCCCTAGAAAATTCCACAATTTCCCCGTAACATTCCGAGGGAATAGACTCTAATAACTGCCGCACTCCCGATCGCAAACTCAGCCTTCTAGCGTATATTTCAGGCATTAGTTGAGACGACAATTCCGGTGCGAAATGCTTGAGCATTGCCACAAAAGTTTCTTCAACGGTTATCGTGCCGTCAAAGTCGCAGAATACCACCCGTTGCTGATTGTTCGGGATTGAAGATTTTTGCTTGTCATCGGTCATTGTCAGTCGCACCTTTCGAGAACGGGAAAAGTTTACACAATTCATCGTACACTGTCGAGCGATCGAGCGCGACTGCCCAAAACTAATAGTGACGCGCTGTTTGTTAGCAATTTCCCGCAGGATTTTATGCAGATTCTTCGAGAGAATCTTCATCTTCCAGGGAATCTTCATCTTCCAGGGAATCTTCCAGGGAATCTTCCAAGGAATCTTCCAAGGAATCTTCTACGTCCTGCTGTTGGTTTTTTGTCTTTTGGGGGTTAGACTTAGCCGGCAAACAGATTAAATTATCATCCTCAGTATTAATCAAACCTTTCGATCGCAACTTACCCATCAGTCGCGTCACCGTCACCCGCGTTGAGCCGATCGCGCTGCCAATTTGAGCGTGAGTCAAGGCCCAAGGCAGCCGATAGCCCCGAACCACATCCGGTTCGCCCTCACCTACGTAAGGTTCGCCAAACTCCTCGATCAACAAAGTGAGAAATCCCAACAGTCGGTCGATCGTCCGGCGCTGTCCCAAAGTGCTCAGCCAGAGAAGTTTCCGCTGGTGCTGGTAGCGAAACGCATCCAAAATTTCCCTACGAAAGTGAGGCCAATTATCCAAGTCGTGCCAGTACATCCACACTACGTGAGTTTGATCGGCATGAGCGTAAGCTTGGAGAGTAAACGGAGACTGAGCAACCAGTTCAAAGGGCTGACCGGCGCCAACGAAGCCCAAAAAAGCTTCTTCTGTAGTTTTATCAGCCGATTTTGACTTCGCCGCAGCAGCGCTAACTTGAGCGCTGCCTACGAGCCGCACAGAACCTTTCTGGACTAAATACAGCAGTCCGGGTCTTGCCGGAATCCGCTCATCTTTGCTAAAAGTGCGGCAGCGGTAGTGTTCCTGGGCCCAGTCGATAATTCGCTGCCAAGTGATAAAAGGTCGATCGATAGTCTCTAGAGGTGTGGAAGTTGATTGCATAAGTGAGGCTCTGGGATATATTTAATAGTGAGAAAAACAGCTTCTGCCAGCAGTGCGATACAAAGTGAGACAACCAACCCCCGATCGAGCTTGCACGCTTCTTAACTATGCTGACTTTTCTGTGTTTTACCGAAAGATTCAATGTAGCAAAAAATACATCAAAATGGTAGAGTGCAGCAAAAAATTTGTCGTAAATTATTGTATAGTTAGCAAACAAATCGCTAGAAAGCACATTAATTCGATGTAGCCCCGCCCGGGGGAGCCGATCGACTATCTCTGACATCAGCAGTTTAACGTACAAGCACAGTGCAAGCGGTAACAGTTGATCGTCGCTGTTACCGTATGATCAGCCGATATGGATACAGCAAATATCTCGCAGTGCCCGGAAGTTACAGTGAAGTGTTTCTTGCTTTCCAAGTTCCAAAGCGCGATCGCCCAGCAAGAGACACTAGGGGAAATTCCATTAAATCTCATAGGTTGCACCATTCTCAACAATAGGCAAGATGCCTGTTCCACAAAAAGTGAATTTGATTGTGGGGTAGGCATCCCGCCCGCCCATAAAAAACTTATGGAGAATGGTGCAATATTTCCCTTAAATCGGAGTAAAGATAGCGCGCGGGTGCTGTACGTGTCTGCGATCGCCCTGAAATTGGCTAAAACTTGGCAGCAGACACCGCAGACAATCGCGGCCGAGTTGGCCGAAACACTCGAACCGCTGTGCTACCCAGATTTCGCCGTTAAAGTAGCGCCGGCGGGAATTATCGAGATGGAGTTGACTGATGCAGGTTTAGCCGTTTGGTTGCAGCGTTTAGCCCAAACGAACCTCCCACTTCGAGAATCTCGAATATTATCTCCTGTTGTATGTGCCGATCGACTGTTTCCCATTCAGTACAGCCACGCGCGCTGCTGTTCCCTGCTGCGAATGGCCCACCGCGATCGCATAATTTCGATCGCCCAGCCCGATGTGGCTACAGCGCCGCAAATTTGGTCCCTAGCGAGTCCAAATCCTATCCCTTGGATTGACGAGGGCGATCGACTGCGGTTAGTGCATCCAGCAGAACGCAGTTTAATATCGCAACTGTTAACAGTGCTAGACAATTTATATCCTACTTTTGATGTCAAGAACCGCGAAAAACCTGTCAATTATTTCAAATTAGCCAATAGTTTGAGCGAAGCATTTCAGATTTTTTACAGCCAGTGCCGAATTTGGGGTAAAGTTAAAATAGAACAGCCCCAACTAGCCCAATCCCGCTTGGGCTTAATATTAGCAACTCAATCTTTGCTGCGATTTATCCTAGAAGAGTTATTGAACGCTCTTGCTCCTTTAGAACTTTGATTTTGTTCCCATTTTTAGCAACCTTTATTCATACCCATAGGTGGGTTTCCGAAAGTTGCCTTGACTTCTTTCATCTGAAAAGCTCTCTATTTTATCGGGTTCACCCTGAAAAATCCAGTAAGCTACTGTCGCATATAAAATTTATAAAAACTTAGCTATTTATTGATTAACTCTTAATAATGCCATTAAAAATTATTCTCTAATTTGGGCATTCTTATTTTCCCTAATTTATTTAAGTAATCTTTCTTTTGGCTTTTTAGAGAGGTGATTTTTAGCTGGCATCTCTGGCTGTCTTACTTAAAATATTTAATCTTATATTATACAATTAAGCTGCGTAGCAGCTCATCTATTGCCTATCCAGTATGCTCGAAACACAAGAAGAAGATTACAGAACGAGTCCTCTCCCTCTTCAGGAAATCCAAGAGGATATAGCCTTACCAGAGACGGTACTTCTGACCACTCCGCCTCTAAAACTTTCCAAACCGGAAACTCGGTCAAGCCTCAGAGCACTAACTTTGGAGAGTGTTTTCGCTACGCTTTTTTACAGCATCATCGGCGGCGCGTTGCTCAGTAATTTCTTGCTGGATTTAGGGGCTGGCCCAGTCGAAATTGGTATGCTCGCCTCCATTCCTCAACTGGTAAATCTGCTCCAACCGTTCGGAGCTTATATAGGAGACCGACTGCAGAGCCGCCACTGGTATTCCCTCTGGATTTTCGGACTGTCGCGAGTGCTGTGGCTGATTCTCGTGCCAGCAATGTGGTTGGGAGGCTCATTTCAGCTCGCTGGACATCAGGTAGTGCAGTTGACATTGGCAATCATCTGGGTAACTCAAGTCTTAGAATCTTTAGGTCGTGCTTCCTTCTTGAGCTGGTTGGCGGTTTTAGTACCTCAGCGGTTGCGCGGGCGGTATTTTGGCTTTCGCAATAGTGCTGTCAGCTTGACGAATCTCATTGGTGTGCCGTTGCTGGCTCTAGTGGTATCTAACTGGCCCGGTGGAAGACTCCAAGGTTACAGTGCCATCTTGGTTTTAGGAATTGTGCTTGGCATCATCAGTCTAGGTTGTCAGTTCTTTATGACCGATGTGAACCCAAAGCTTGTACACGTCACGCATTCAGATATAGGCGAAAAATCATCCATAGGGGCAATTTTTAGCTTTCTCAAGGAAGCCAATTTTTTAAAGTTTTTGCTTTACTCTGGCCTATGGAGCTTTGCTGTTAACGTCAGCGCTCCCTTCTTTAACCTTTACTTGCTGGATGACATAAATATAGATGTCAGCGTGGTAACGCTCTACAACAGCTTAGGAGCGGGTGCTAACTTACTGATGCTGGTTTTTTGGGGGAAGCTGGCTGACCGGGTTGGGAACCGCCCGATCATGATAGTAGTGGGAATCTTGGTGGCTCTGACCCCTGTGCTCTGGCTAGAAGCTGGAACGGCTCCAATTTTTATATGGGTCTGGTTCCCGCTGTTGCACATCATCGGCGGTGCAACGTGGGCGGCGATCGACCTGTGCAGTGGTAATCTGATGATGTCGGTGACCCCACTACGCAATCAGTCCCTTTACTTTGCGATCGCGGCGGCGGTTCCTGGTGTCACTGGGGCAATGGGAATCACCCTGGGTGGCTTTATCGCCACTTTGACCAATCTCGGTGGCTTGCCAGGGGTGTTTGCCCTCTCAGCCGTCTTACGACTTGCGGCTCTCCTGCCCTTGGTTTTAGTTCGCGAGCAGCGTTCTGTGTCTTTGGGTAAGTTTTGGCTGCTTTTGTTGCCCGCTTGGTGGAGAAGAGTGGCGATTGAACCTGGAGACATCAGGTTTCAACCATTAATAGTTGAACAGTTGGGCTCTGCGCCTGAAAGCTCAGGCGATCGGTCTTCAACAGTTGATTGATTGTACGGCACAAAAGGCGCGCCTTAGCTCAGACAACTGCATAGTCTGTAAATTTTCGCATAATCCCTGCATCTAGTTTAAGGCGTTGCAGGCGAGATTTGCTTTTTTCCAGGTTTTGCGATCGGCAGCGTTACGGTAAATGTACTGCCGACGCCTTCTTCACTGATCAAAGTAATTTCGCCACCGTGCAAGTCCACGCATTTTTTAACAATGCTCAGCCCCAGTCCTGTACCGGGAATTCGACCGACATTTTTAGCCCGGTAAAAGGACTCAAACAGCCGTCCTTGGTCGGCGACAGGTATGCCAATTCCTGCATCCTGTACTGAAAAAATAGCCTCGGTTTCAGTAACTTTTAATTCAAAGATTACTTCGGTATGTGGGGGAGAATACTTAATAGCATTTGACAGCAAATTGCCCAGAATGCGCCGGAGCAAGCTTACCTCCAAAGACACCATCGCCGATTGAGTGTGATTCACAAAAATCAGCGTCACCGGATCGCTTGGAGGTTTCAACTTCAGGCTGCTCTGAAATTCCTCTACCAACTCATTACAAAACTTTGCTAAGTCTAGCGGTACCAAGCAAAATCCGGCTTGTCCTGACTCAACACGGCCCAGCAGCAGAACATCGTCTAATAACTGATCGATGCCTTTTGCGGCGGCTTGAGTTTTGTCTAGCAGTTCTTGTGTTTTCTCATCTGTTAATGTCAACTTGTACTTGGTAAGAAGTTGTGTAGTGCCGATGATGAAATTCAAAGGATTGCGAACGTCGTGGGCAATCATGTACAACAAAGATGTTTTCATCTCGTTGAGTTCCTGGGCTGTTTGCAGAGTGCGATCGAGTTGGTCGTGAGACAATTTGAGAGTTAAAGACAACTGGCGCGATCGCAGCAAAATCTCCACCCGCGCTTGCAATTCTATCTTCTCGATCGGAGCGATAATCAAATCGTCAATACTTTGCCAAATAAATTGCGTTGCCATCCCTACATCCGAGCGGGATGTAATCAAAAGAAAAGGCAAGCATACCGGGTGTTCTGCCTGTTTTTGGGCGGCCACCCATTGCCAATGGCGTTTCAGGGCAAGACCGTCAATTATCGCCAGGTCAAAAGATTGATTAAATGGTAAAAAATCCTCACTATTATCTGTTGAGTTTGGCAGCAATACCTCATAATAAACTGCTAGCCATTCTAATAACAAGCGACGATTTTCTTTCTGTTCTACAAGCAATAAAATTTGACTCACGCAGGTTCTCCTAGCAAGCTGTGAACAATTCCCAGCAAATCTCTAACGATCAAAGGTTTTACCAACATATTCCGAGCACCGTGGCAGAGGCTTTCGTGCTGAATAGCAGCGCTTTGTTTGGGCGAGAGTATCAGAAAAGGGATGTGGTGATTTCGCAGTTGTTCGCAGCACTCCCAAATCCGGCGGTCGAAACCAGAAATATCTACTAAAGCCATCCCGATCCTAGCAGGCTGACTGATAGCTTGTGCAACATCTTCAAAGTTATAAGCCGCGATCATCTGGTATCCTTCTTTATTGAGAAATTGTGCTAATAGTTCCAAGTTTCGCTGATTGCGGTCTACGGCTAAAATTATTGAAGTGCCAGTCATTGATCAGCTTCCTGTGAATACGGGTTATAACCATTTTAGATGTTAGATTTTAGATTTTAGAATGGGGAGTGACTGATTATATATGGGTTGGGAGGTTGTCTAAATAAAGTTGGATGCTTTTTTTATCTGGTATTAGCTTACTTTTCGGCGAAGGATTACATGGGTTTTCAGTTGAGTGAAGTACAGATGATCTGACACGGAACACGGCCCCGCGCCCTGTCCGCATACTGTATTTCATAGAAGTGAAAACTGCTATAAAAGTCGAAAAATACACAAATTTACCAATATATTTAAGTTTTCCATAACTTAGGCTAGTGGTGAGGTGCGCGGTGCGCGCACTAAAGCTAGTGGTGAGGTGCGCCCCTACTAATTAGTAGATTTACGACTTCAAAATTAGCTGCAATTGCCCCAAAACAACAGGACAAATCCCGATTCAATCTTCATCTGCTCCCCCGTCAATCCACACCGGCGCCGAACTCAAAATGCCGCGCAGCCCCCCTATCGGTTTGCTGACTTTGATGCCGTAGCGAGTAATCTGGAGTTCTCGCAGAGTTCTCTCAAAATTGCTGACTCGTTTTTTAATTACTCCGATCGCCTTGCGGATTTCTGTCCTATTATCCAGTTGGCGTTCCATATAGCGTATAAACAGAAGATTATCCGCCAAATAGCTAATCCCGATCTCCGTCAGCCGAAAATCTCCGCTAATGGCTTCTATCTCATTAATCAAGATAACGGTCACTCCCATATTCTTCAGATACTTGCACAAAGCGTGCAAATTGTTCACCAAATCTTGCCCCTGCATCGAAAGCTGATAGCCAGAAATACTGTCAAGCATCACAATCCGCGTCTTTTCCTGCTCCACCTCCTGGCGTACCATACAGGCAAACTGATCCGGCGAGTACAGCAAAGGTTCCACAGGTATCACGGAAAGACTTCCTTGCCCCACCATCGCCCCAACCGGGATGTTAACTGATTCGCAGCGGCGCAGCAGAGTAGAACTTGACTCCTCAAAAATGTAAACTACCGATCGCTCCCCCCTTCCTGCGGCTTCCTTCATAAACTGAATCCCCACCGTCGTTTTACCAACGCCGCTAGGCCCGCTAATCACCGTGACAGTCCCCCGTTCCAGTCCCCCGTGCAGTAGTTCGTCCATTTCTGGAACCCCAGAAGAAATCGCTTCCGCAACAAAATCCTGTTGATAGTTGTCCGGAAGCAGTCGCGGAAATACCTCCATACCAGCCTGAGTCAGGCGCAGCGAATGGCGGCCGCTGCGGAAGTTGGAGCCTCGCAGCTTGGTGACAGACATGGTGCGTCCTTCAGGGCGCAGTTCCAAGTAAATTACTCCGTCGCTGATGAATTGCAAATCGTCATCGGGAGCACTGGAAGTGCCTTCTGAGGTAAACACCACCGTCGCCCCCCCTTCCACCAAAAACCGCAGAAAAGACAGAACTTGCTTGCGAAACTGAAACTCATCCGCAGCTAAGTAGCGAAATTGAGTGATTGCGTCCAAAAACACCCGTTGTGGCTTGACAGCTTGGACTCGCTCAATAATCTTTTGTGTAGTCGGTTCTCGCTCAACCTCCGAGGGCGAGAAAATGTCATAAGTCTGAACTTCTGTAAAGAATTCTGACGATGGGCTCAAATCCAGGAACGCCATCGCTTCAATATCAAAACCGAGACTTGCCGCATTGGCCCGCAATTGCGCTTCGGGTTCTCCTAAAGTAATAAACAGGGGCGTTTCTCCCACAGCCACACCTGCTGCCAAAAAGTGAAAGCCCAGTGTCGTCTTGCCGGTACCCGGGCCGCCGCGCACCAGATAAGAGCGTTGAGAAATTAGGCCGCCGCCAATCACTTCGTTGAGACCGGTAATTCCCAGAGAAATTCGGTTTTGAGACATTTGTTTGTTCATGTTTTGAATATCGGGCCCGTATTAATATTTAATGGTTTTAGGCACTGTTTTGATAATTTTTTTTACCGGGCGTCTGATAACCTTCATGAAATCTTTTTCTACCGAAAATTACGTAAGCACACAAGAATTAGAAAGTATTGTTGGGACTGCTGGCATCTGTCGCTGGCAAGATACAAACCCATTTTGGCAAGAACGGGTAGAAAAAGCAGTTGCCCCCGACACGAAAATAGATTGTACCGTTTACCCGAATACTCAGGAAGAACTGGCGGCTGTCATGGCTTGGGCACAGCAAAATCGCTGTGCAGTCTTGCCTTGTGGTAGCGGCAGCAAACTTGATTGGGGCGGTTTAGTAAAATTAGACTCCGATCCCCCCCAGCCCCCCTTAACAAGGGGGGAGCAAGATGTTGTCAAAGTGGGTCTTTTTAAGGGGGATTTAGGGGTATCTCCTGATGCAGCGGGGCTTGTGGCTGTCAGCACTTCGCGCCTCAATCGACTTGTACAGCACGCTGTGGGCGATTTAACCGTGACTGCAGAAGCGGGGATGAAGTTTGCGGATTTGCAGCAAATTTTAGCAGCAGCAGGTCAATTTTTGCCGATCGACCCAGCATATCCGCAAGAGGCAACTTTGGGTGGCATTGTCGCTACTGCTGATGCGGGTTCCTTGCGGCATCGCTATCGGGGGATTCGCGATTTGCTGTTGGGAATTACCTTTGTGCGATCGGACGGTAAAATTGCGGTAGCCGGAGGTCGAGTTGTTAAAAATGTCGCCGGCTACGACTTGATGAAACTGTTTACTGGTGCTTACGGCACTTTAGGCGTTATCAGTCAAGTAACTTTCCGAGTTTATCCGCTGCCTGAGTCCTCGGGAACGGTAGTGCTGACAGGGGAAACTAATGCTTTGTCCCAAACGGCTCAAATCTTATTGTCTTCTGCTTTGACTCCGACGGCCGTTGATTTGGTGTCACCTGATTTAGTAGCACAATTAGGTTTAGGAAAGCGCCAAGGATTGATAGTAAGATTTCAAAGTATCGCAGAGAGCGTTAAAGAACAATCAGCCCGCTTGCTGGAAGTTGGCGAAAAGTTGGGTTTGCAAGCAAATATCTGTGGCGACAATGATGAGCATCAGTTATGGCAAAGATTGCCAGAAACAGTCTGGAATTCTGGCACAAAGTCCGCAATTATTTGCAAAATAGGAATCAGACCCTCTGAAGCTGTAGCGGCAATTAACGAGCTGCCGGTACAGGACGCTTTGATTCATGCAGGCAGCGGTTTAGGGGTTTTGCGGTTTGAGGCTGCGACTGCGGCAACGCTGTTGCAGGTACGCAGGGGGTGCGAAGCGAAAGGCGGTTTTCTGACTGTTTTAGCAGCGCCGACTGACATCAAGCAAGAGTTAGATGTTTGGGGCTATACTGGAAGTGCGATCGATTTAATGCGCCGGATTAAACAGCAGTTTGACCCGGAAAATCTTTTGAGTCCCCATCGTTTTATAAGCGGTATTTAGTTTAAAGTTTGTAGTCAGGACTTCAGTTTTTTTTAATTCCTAGTCTGAATTATTGGTGAACCACATTTGTTTTTTAACGAACCGCGAAGGCGCGAAGACCGCGAAGGAAGAGAAATGAAGAGAAGTGTTTGTTTTTTTGACGGATTTAGGCTTGCTATGAATAGCAAGCGCGCCTGACTGTTAGGAAATTCTTTTCTTAATTGCTGAAATATAAGCGGTCGATTGCTTCTGACTTCTCTCATAGATAACTAAATCCTTTTTTCTTCTTCCTTCTTCCTTCTTCCCTCTTCCTTCTTCCCTCTTCCCTCTTCCTTCTTCCTTCTTCCTTCTTCCTTCTTCCCTCTTCCTTCTGCCATATATGCAAACTTCAGAAAAATCTCCAGTTCCCAGCGACGATTTAAGACCTGCCAAAGAAAGCAATTTTTTAGCACAAAATCCCCACTTAGAAACCCTCGAAATTCCAGGTTTCGATGCCAAGAACCCGCCAGACCCGAAATTAATCGATACTTGCGTACATTGCGGCTTTTGTTTGTCAACTTGTCCGAGTTATCGCGTACTTGGCAAAGAAATGGATTCGCCTAGAGGCCGCATTTATTTAATGGATGCAATTAACGAAGGCGAGGCACCTTTAAACGAAGCAACGTCACAGCATTTCGATACTTGTTTGGGCTGTTTGGCCTGCGTTACAACTTGCCCTTCTGGAGTTCAATACGACAAATTAATTTCCGCAACTCGCCACCAAGTTACTAGAAATCAGGAACGCACTTTTTCCGACAATGTAATTCGCACTCTGATTTTTAATCTCTTCCCTTATCCTCACAGATTGCGGCCTTTGCTTGTACCGCTGTTTATTTATCAAAAATTAGGACTGCCAAAACTTGTCCGCAAAACAGGTTTGCTGAAAAAAGTATTTCCCCGCTTGGCTGCGATGGAATCAATTTTGCCGAAAGTTACTGTCGATTCTTTCCGGGATAATTTACCAGAGGTAATTCCAGCACAAGGAGAGAAACGCTATCGAGTCGGGATGATTTTAGGCTGCGTGCAGCGGCTGTTATTTTCGCCAGTGAATGAAGCTACGGTGCGAGTTTTGACGGCTAACGGTTGCGAGGTGGTGGTTCCTAAAAGTCAGGGATGCTGTGCTGCTTTGCCGGAACACCAAGGCCAAGCAGAACAGGCGAAAGCTTTGGCGAGACAAATGATTGATAGCTTTGAAAATACTGGCGTTGATTGTGTGATTATCAACGCTGCTGGCTGCGGTCATACTTTGAAAGAATACGGTCATATTTTAGCAGATGACCCGCAATATCGGGAGAAAGCTGAGAAATTTGCTGCTAATGTTAAGGACGTGCAAGAGTTTTTGGCAAGTGCGGGAATTACGGCGAAACTCAATCCTTTGATTGAGGGAGATTTGACAATTGTTTATCAGGATGCGTGTCATTTGTTGCACGGGCAAAAGATTAGTTTGCAGCCGCGTCAGTTGTTGCAACAAATTCCGGGGGTGAAGTTAAAAGAGCCTGTGGATGCGGCTTTGTGCTGCGGGAGTGCGGGGGTTTACAATATGCTTCAGCCGGAGATTGCTGATGAATTAGGAGTGCAAAAAGTGGAGAATTTGCTGAATACTGGGGCGGAGTTGATTGCTTCTTCTAATCCGGGTTGTTCTTTGCAAATTAAGAAGCATTTGGAGTTGCAGGGAAAGGAAGTTACTTTAATGCACCCAATTGAGCTTTTGGATTATTCGATTCGCGGGGTGAAGTTGCTGAGGAAGTAGTTTTCTAGGGCGGGCGGTGTCCGCCCTATTTTCGATGCTGAGTGAGATTTTTTTTTAATGAACCGCAGAGGGCGCAGAGGAAGAGAAGAGAGAGAGACAAAAGAGAAAGATGAATAGGTTATTGTATTGAGAAAGGTTGATCGCACTTTTCACCTTTCCGAAACAGCTAAAATTAAATTAAACAGTCCCCAACCCCGGACAACAGTTATGGTAACTCAACTCAAGTCTCCTCAAAAACCTGATGTAATTTACCCCGACAGCGACGGCCAACCAATGTCTGACAATACTAAACAATTTCGCTGGATACTCATCATCCAACAAAATTTAGCGTGGCTATTTGCCGATGACCCGAATGTATTTGTCGCGGGGGATTTGCTGTGGTATCCCGTCGAAGGAGATAACAAGATTCGCGTCGGCCCGGATGTGATGGTAGTCTTGGGCAGACCGAAAGGAGATAGGGGTTCTTACAAGCAGTGGGAAGAAGAAAATATCGCGCCGCAAGTAGTGTTTGAAATTCTTTCTCCCGGTAACAGGCTAACAGAAATGAATAAAAAACAGGTATTTTACGATCGCCACGGGGTAGAGGAATATTACCTGTACGACCCGGAACGCAACGATTTTAGCGGTTGGATGCGTTCACAGGGGCGTTTCGACGTAATTGATGCGATCGAAAATTGGGTCAGTCCCCGACTGGGAATTCGCTTTGATTTGTCGGGTGAAGAGTTACAAATTTATCGCCCTGACGGCGAACCGTTTGCAAGTTATGAGGAGGTTTCTCGCAGCTTGGAACAAGCGCAACAGCGGGCAGAACAAGCCGAACAGCGTGCAGAACAAGAACGACTGCGGGCAGAACAAGCCGAACAGCGGGCTGCTGTGCTAGCAGAAAGACTGCGATCGATGGGGATTGACCCGGAACAATTGTAAACTAGATGGGGGAAAAGAGCGATCCTCTTCGAGGGCTTCGCTAACGGGCGATCGGGCTTTTGAGAAAGCAAAAATGCGATCGCCACAATGACTATTTCCCCTCTTCTAACCTCAAAAAATGCACCTGTCCCGAAGCTTCCGCCGCTACGATTGTCACTCCATCAGGTGCAATAGCGCAAGCTTTCAAAGCACTATCTCCCCTGAAACTAGCAATTACTTTTCGACTTAACAAATCCCAAACTTTGAGAGTATTATCGTCGGAAACAGAAATTGCCTTTGTTCCCATAGTCGCCACAGATGTTACCGCATCAGCATGACCTGCCAAAGTAAAAACTTCTTTTCTACTCGACAAATCCCAAACTTTCAAATTGTGTTCCCGCCCCCCCGAAATCGCCCATTTGCCATCCGCCGTAACTGCCACAGCATTCACAAAACTCTCATGACCTTTGAGAGTGAAAAGTAGATTTTTGACGGCTAAATTCCATAAATATGCCAAAATATTCTTTTCTTTTCCCAAACTCCAAATTTTCAGAGTTTTGTCGCCGGAAGCCGAAATAATCCGCTTGCTGTCGGGAGTAACTGCCACAGCTTTTATCCCGTCCTCATGACCTGAAAAAGTAAAAAGTTCCTCTCCTGTTTCTAGATTCCA
The DNA here is from genome assembly GCF_036701945.1 of Microcoleus sp. MON1_C1. Lineage (NCBI taxonomy): Bacteria > Bacillati > Cyanobacteriota > Cyanophyceae > Oscillatoriales > Microcoleaceae > Microcoleus > Microcoleus sp. MON1_C1. The sequence continues at coordinate 44,206 of NZ_JAUBRO010000041.1, forward strand.
AACTTTAATGGTTTTGTCTCCCGAACCGGAAATCGCCATCGTTCCGTCCGCAGTCACTGCCACAGAATTTACCCAGTCTGTATGACCCGTGAAAGTAAAGATTTCTTTTCCGGTTTTTAGATCCCAAACTTTCACAGTTTTGTCGCCGGAACCCGAAACTATTCGCTTGCTATCCGGTGTTATTGCGATCGCTTTTACCCAATCTTTATGACCGGGAATAGTACAAATTTCTTGTCCGTTTTCAAGATTCCAGACTTTAATCCGGTTGTCTCCTGAACCGGAAATCGCTTTCGTACCGTCCGCCGTCACTGCTACAGCATTTACCCAGTCATCGTGACCTGCCAATGATAAATTTTCTTTGCCTATTTCTAAGTGCCAAACTTTGAGAGTTTTGTCTGAGGAACCAGAAACTATCCGCTGGCCGTCGGGGGTAACAGCCACAGCATTCACGGGGGCGATGTGATTGGTAAAAGTGAAAAGTTCTTCTTTTGTTTCCAAATTCCAAACTTTCAGCGTTTTGTCGCCGGAAGCCGAAATTACTCGTTTCCCGTCGGGACTGACTGCCACAGCTTGAACGAAACTGCCGTGTTTTCCTAACCTAAAAAGTTGCTTTCTTTCTGACAAACTCCAGACTTGAACAGTTGCGTCGTAACTGCCTGAAATTATTAGTTCGCCGTCGGGAGTAACTGCTACACTTTTTACCCAGTCTGCATGACCCGTGAGAGTAAAAAGTTCTTTTCCGGTTTCTAGGTTCCAGACTTTCATGCTATTGTCTCCAGACCCGGAAATCAACTGTTTGCTATCAGGAGTTACTGCTACGGACTGCACAAAACTGCTGTGACCTTTGAAGTTATAAATTATTTCCCTGCTTGTCAAATCCCAAACTTTAATACTGCCATCCCAAGAACCCGAAATTACTCGCTTGCCGTCGGGAGTTACTGCTACTGCTTCTACGGCAAAAGTATCGCCGGCAAAAGTAAATATTTCTTGTTCAGTTTCTAAATCCCAAATTTTAATCGTATTGTCCCAAGAACCGGAAATTACTTTAGTGCCGTCGGGGGTGACAGCTACAGCATTGACGTAGGTAAGATGACCTTTGAGGGTGGAAAGTTCTTCTCCTGTTTCTAAGTGCCAAATTTTGAGAGTGTGGTCGGAGGACGCAGAAATTGCCCGCTTGCCGTCGGGGGTGATTGCTACAGCTTGTACCCAGTCTGTATGTCCGGTGAGGGTACGCAATAATCTCCCGCCGGGAGGAGTAAAGCTGGGCGTTAGCGGTCGCAGCCAGGGGGTTGTTTGGTGTTTGGCCTGTGCTAGCAGTGCTTGAATTTCTGGACTTTCAAAGCGCATCAAGCGGGCCATTAGTTGGGTAGCTAGTTGGGTTTTATCTGTGGCTAGAATGTGGGCAGACAGCCGAATTGCTTCTTGGATTAATTTGAGTTGGTCGGCTTTTGGGTCTGAGATAATAATATTGGGACTTGTTGCTAAATCGTAATCTTCTATTAGCGCCTGTACTCCCGATGCTGACAGCTTGGCTTTAATAAAATTGTAATCTGTTAGTAAGCTGTATAATTTTTCGTAGTCTGAAGTCGCTGCTAGCTGACTTGGCAGGATTCCCAGGTAGTGCGTCTGTTCTGCGGGCTGCATTTTATCCAGCCCTTGTGTAAACTCGGTCATAAATTTACGGATGTGTTTTTTAAATGTATGCGATCGCTAGCTGCACCCTACCGAAAAGCCGATCGAGAATCTTTTCTCTTGACTTAGCATGACATATTTAAATGCTCTGTGCTATGGGCTTGCTGTCCTCGGTTTGGTGAGGGTTCGATGAATTGCTTGTTTTTTAGTCGGAGTCTGCTTTGAGAATTTTCAAGCAGTGCGATTACAATAAATCGCCGCCAATATAATTCAACTCAGCAACGCCCAATTTACCGATCGATCCACAAGAGCTCACATATACCGTCGTTTTTCTTAACATAGCTGGTTTTGGGCGATGATGGTCGATCGATCAACACTGTCAAAGCTAAAAAATTTCAGGTATCGCAATCCTATTTAAAGTGCGAAAAAGACTTTTTATAACGAAATATGATGGTGGATGCTCTAATTTTCTGTCAAGTCGGCCGCATCACCGAGGCAGATGTCCCCCTGGTTGGGTTTTGTACCTCAACGGCATCTGCAATCTGTTTCGCCCAAAGCTCTCAGAAAGCTTTGCAGGTGCGCCCCCTTCCTCTAAAATATAGAAAAGGACTTGCACTCTTAAACCGGATTTCTAAACAAAATCATTGGTTTGACCGCTAGGTACGTAGGAAGAAACCGGGTTTCTGACTCCATAGCGCGCAAGTCACGATCGCAAATAAAGCAGTATTGACTTTAGAGACAAATTTCATGGATGTTATCGAGTTTTTCGAGTTAAGTGCAGGCAAATGGTTTTCTCAGCGTACCGTACACAATCTCAATTCTGGGGAATTGCAGGCAGGTAAATCCGACCTCAAAATAGAAATACTGACAGCTAGCGATGCAGCAGTCGTCAAACTTTGCCAACAACACTCGATTAACCCGGCCTCAACTGGGCTAACCAGCGTTCGGATTAGTTGGGACGGTATTCCCGATCGCGACAAAGCTAAACAAATCGGTTCTACCATACTAGCGATCGTACCAAATCCCGACAATCCCAGCGAAGGCAAAGTGTTCCAAGACAAGGGTAACGGCCGCTACGTGATGGGCGACGACGTGCTGACATTGATTACAGAATCAGACACCCTCCATGCGGAAGAAAGGCTGTGGTATCTCATGCCCAACCTGCGGTTGCGGACTAGCGTTGTTAAGCAAGCTAACGGTACTGAACAAGCTTCTTTTTGTTCGGAAATTCGGATGGGAGGCAGTCCCAAAAGTGAAGAGTGACAAATAACTATGTAGTTCTCAAAGTTTATACCCTATTTCTGCTTTCTCCCTTCTTTCTTCTGCCTTCTCGGGCAATCGCTTTTAACTTAGTATGAAAATCAGTGTGTTTGACAACTGGGAATGATTTTGCCACAGGTTTGTCCGGTAATTTGTGCTCAGCTTCGGCTCGATCGGCGAGGGCGGTAACAGCCACATCTTCATATACTACAAATTCTGTATTTTCTTTTGTGCGATCGTCGGCTGCAGGTAATTTTCCTGTTTCCTCTGCCTCTGTGTTTGGGACTTTTTCATGAAGCGCCACATCAAGTTGCGCCTCTGAGGGCCCATGCCAATCTAAATCTGCGGCAGTTACTTCCGATTCCTGGTTCGATAAAAGTATATCTTCCGGTGACAGTTGAGCAGCACTTTCCCCGGTTAAATTTTGAGGAAAATTATTGCATACCAAGCGTTCAAACTCGCGATTGAAATGATAGAGAGGTTGACCTATCCGATGCCACATACTCAATAGCTGTTCCACAGAAACAGCCTTGTAGCGCCCTTGATAAAGCGCTTCAACCACTGCTAAACGCAGCCAATAGCCGGGATACTTGGTCAGCCATTCACCCGCCAATTTCTCGGCTTTTTTGCCACCTAGGTCAAAACCGTAGTGAACCAGCAGAGCCGCTGCTTGTGCAGATATTGCCGTCACTTCTGTCATGGGAACTTGGGAATTGGGATGTTGAAGGAAGAAGGAAGAAGGAAGAGGGAAGAGGGAAGAAGTTCGGCAACGAAGCAGGGTACGGGATTTAATGGATGTAACGGATAGAAGGAAGAATTACCAATTACCAACTACCGATTACCCATTATCCATTATCCAATTTCCAATTTCCAATTGAATTAATCGGATAAACGCACGCCTCCTTCTACAGTTCGCGCGTCCCCGGAAAAAGGTTGGGGAGTCCCATTCCAGTTGAAGTCGCTAATTCTAAAAGTCAGGCTGCCAACTTGACGCTCAGGATTAAAACGCAAAATGATTGCGTAGCTGCGGCGACTGTATTCTAAAGTGTAATTCGTACTGATGGTTTCCCCGCTTTCTAAATTAATACCACTTTGAAATCCAACTCGAAAGCCTCCGTAAACTTGCTGGACAAGCCCAAAAGACAGGACTCTCAAATCTACTAAGCGATCGAATAAAAACGGCGAGATACCGTCGCGCCCCACCTGGGTATAAGTCACGTTAAACCCAGTGTAATCGAGGAAAGGGCGGGAGAAATGACCGAACTGCCCTTGAATGCCGACGCTGCCGGCGAGCGAATTTTGTCGATCGCCGCTGCTGTAATAAGTGCCAACTCCCCGGAGTCCCAATGCCAGTTGCAAGAAAGGAACCACCGGCGTCCGCGTATACCTCAAACCCTGGGTGGGAGTGCGGGGCAGGGGTTCGCCCTCCCACAAGTTGAAGCCGCGGCTCAAGGCGAAGCTAAGTTGGGAACGCCCCAGATCGACGCGGTTGTTTTCCCGCACTGGTTCGAGCAAGTCTGGTCGATCGGTGTCAGCATTGATAAATTGATATCCAGCTTGGTAGCTGAGATTGATGCCAGTGCCTCCGAGTTCGATGACTGGGGAAGTGAGGACTGCCCCGAGGCTGCTCTGCACGGTTTGATAGCCCAGAGAACCGTTAAACAGCCGATCGCGATAACTGTATTCTGCTGCCAGAGAGTGAGTGCCGATCAACTGTCGCAGGCGCAAATTGCCCCGAAAGCTGTCTTCCGGCAAGTTCGGGAAATTTTCAAAACTCAGAAATATTGCCGATCCGTCGAGCCTGGTGCGCGGGCCCAGAGAGGCGCCCAACCTCGCTCTGAGCCCGTAGCTGTCGGGAAAAAACGGATTGCCACCGTGCTCTGCCACAATCCGCTGAAGGTAAATTTGCGGCGTCAGGGTCAGCCGCACCGGCCCGTTTTGCAACACCTCAAAACCGCACTCGGCATACAAACCGCCTCTTTCGCCCCCGTCGTAACCAAAAGTCAAACACGGGCCGCTCTGCTGCCGGCTGTCAAACACTTGCCTGCGGGGATACACGGGTATTTTCACCCGGTTGTCGAACACCAAGCGGGGTTTAGTTGTGACCAATTCCTCTGCCGTGGGCGAAATCCTTCTAATCGTCGCCGTGCGGGCCCTGTATTCAAATTCCGGCGGGGAAAACGGGTCGTTAGTAATCCGAATGTTGGTTGCTACCCTCGCGCCGTCTGGCAGCAGTTCGATGCGTTCTGCTTCAAAGCGGACGCGGTTGACGGCGCCGGTCACTTGGGGGGCTGCTAGCTGACCGCCACCGCCGATAGTCACTGTAGCAGCGCCGGGGGATTTGACGCCGCGCAGGGGCTGCTGGCTGGTAATTCGATCGCTCAGCGGCTGTTCGAGAATCGTCCCGGCACTGATATCTGTAGGCAGTGTGGGAGTCAATTCGCTACCTGCTGCGGGCAGGAAAATTTCGCCGCTGGCTTGTTCGACTGCGCCGGCGTTGAGGCCGAGATTGAACTCCATCCGCTGGCCGCGCACTACTTGTTGGCCGCGGGTATAGGCGACATTGCCGGATGCTACCACTTGGCGGGTGACTAAGTTGACGATCGCTCGATCGGCATCAATCACAGTTTGCCGGAACCGCACAACGACATTACCAACCGCCGTCACAATTTGCTGCTTGTCGTCGAATTCTTGGCTGTCGGCCTTAACTTCAATAGTATCGGCCGGAGTCACCGGAAAAGGCACCGTCCGCTGAGAAGGGGCGGTGCGGACTCCTGGCGGCGCGGCTGGTTTAGGCTTCGGTGTCGGCGCAGCGGGTGTTCGGGGTGCGGGGGCAGTTCCTGGTGTGGGAATGTCGAACTGCTGTTGCCCGCTGGGTGCTGGTTCTGGAACGGGAATCTCTGCAGGTTCGGGAGGGTTATCTTCTAACTGCCGGCCTTGGGCCTGATACCAACTTTCCTGCTTTCCGCCAAGATTCCTCTCCTGTTGTTTCTGCGCCTCTGCGGTTCGTTTTCGATTGCGAATGGCAAGGGCATTTTCTACCGAACCCAATTGGTAAGCAGTAAACGAGGAATCTTTCGGAGTTTCCGCACTTTCGGGTTCTCCCACAGGAGGCCGACGCTGAAATCCCACCACTGCCTCGCCGCTTTCCACTGCTGCTAGGGGGTCGGCGATTTCTGGAGGCTGGTCGGTGGCTGGGGTAGTGCCGAGGAGTGTGGCTGCTGGTTCTGCTGGGGCTGGTGTGGGTTCTGGCTCAACAATATCTGGGCTTGGTTCCGGTATTTCTGTGGGGTTGCTGCGGGTGTCTCCATCGGCGGCCGCGACAGTGAGGGCGACTTTTTTTGGCTTTGCGATGTAGATGATGCCAGGGGGTTCTGGCGGCGGTACCGGATAGGGCATAGTTACAACAGGTAAGTCATCCGATTTTAGATTTTAGATTTTAGATTTTATAGGGTGCAAATTATTAAAAATTTTTGCATCTAAAAGGCAACTGTTTAGACATTAATCTGACATCTAAAATTTGCAGTGGCTTTGGCGCGCCAGAATATGGCTGCTTTCAGAACTTGCTTCCGCCACAAGATAACCTCGCTGCTGGTGCGAGGTCAAGTTTTTTTCGACTAATTTTTGCGAGTTTGCGGGCTAGCTGGGCGGCTGCGGTGGCGTTCCCCCCAGCCACCGGGCGGGATAACTTGTTTATTCCATGTCTCTGCGGTTGGGGTTCCGGGCCGGGTCATTGGACAAAAATCCAAATACGAACAGGGAAACAAAAAATAAAACAACTACATTAACTACGATTTTGAGGGTTAGCACTGTGGGAGTCTCCAAAGATGGCATAATACTGAGCTGATTTGCTGCTGTTGCAGCAACTTTTTTATCATAAGCTAAAGATTAGTCAATTTTATCTTTGCTTTTGAGGATTTTGGGCAAGTTGATTTTTGCCCAATTCCAGAGTTGCTCGGCGATGTTTTCTAGCCGCAGCATAACTCGATCGAGCCATTCGAGCACTTGTTCTAGCGGGTGCTTAATGTATCCCATCGATTCTGCTTTTGTTTCTAAGTAGTCTCCATCGGATGGGACGCCTGCGCTGGGATTTTTTGGTTCGGCTGCGGCGGGGGTTGCGGCGGTGTATCTGCTAGTTTGCGCGGTGATTGCTGCTGGGGATTGGTTGTTTTGTGCGGTGTTCGGGTTTGTGTTTTTTGGCACTTGGGTTTCCGGCGCGCGCCCTGGGGTTGATTCTGCTGCGAGTGCAGAGCTATTTTTTTGAGTAACTGCTAAATCAGATAAATCAGATGCTGTTTGGGGTTGACTTTTTGAGCTTTTTGTCAGCAAGCTCTGTTTTAGCTGCCCCAGCAGGCTGTGAAGTGCTTCGGGGTAAGGGGATATTGAGACTGCGGTCGATCGACCTTCTGCCAATTCTCCTAATTCTGCTATTTTCTCCTTGACTTTGGCACTGCTTTGTGCTGCTGCATGGGGTTCGGAACTTGCGTCGGTTAAATGCTGCGGTGCTGCTTCCCCGAATAAGTCTTGCCAGTTCAGCCACGGTCGATCGACCTCTGGGCTATTTTGTGTGTTTTCTTGTTCTTGTCGCTGTTTCAAATAATACTGAATTGCAACTGATTTCTCCGTATTATCGCTGGCAGCCGTTTCTTTTCCCAAAAGGTGGTCTACTGACGACCAAATGACTTGTTCGATGTTTCGAGCGTATTTTTCCAGGATGTCGCGGGCGGAAAAATCTAAATTGGTTTCCGTGCTGGATGTGTCAATTTTTACTCCTGAGTTTTCTGTGGGTGCGGCGATTGTTTTTACCGATGGCGGTAGGGTAAATTCTTCCAGGTTGACGGCGGCGCGATCGAGTAATGTAACAAAGGAGAGAGGAGTAGGGGGTCTATCGAACTTGCTGTTAAAATTAGTTTCTAATTTTGGGGTATCGTGGTCGATCAAATTCGATGCCGCAATTGACTGCTGTGGGGTTTTTGCTTCGATCTGGGCGCGGGCTTTTTGAACTAAGATTGAATTGCGGTCGATCGATTTTTTAACTGCGAGGATTGATTCTCCAAACTGATTTCTTTTCAGAGCAACCGGACTCGTCTGAAGCCATGCCATCAATTCCCAAAAACGACGCACCGGTGGCAACTGCGCTTTTTTGGCAGCCGACTCCAAACCGAGATTAAATTTTAATTCTTTTTGGGTAATTTCCCGCCGTTCGGGCCCGCAGTTTGCTACTTCCCAAGTTATGCGACCTTCAAGCACTTCCTGCTGTTGGGGTGTCAAAATATCTAAAATCTGATTTTCTTTTCCGACCAATACTAAAGTGCGGGCTGGGATAAAACTGGCAATTCCCTCAACTTTCGGTTGCGGTTTTAATCCAGTTTTAGCAAGCGGGAGTTCTAAGAGGGAAGTGGTTTGATGCTTTGTGATTTGTCCGCTAAAATTGATTGCCGGATGTAAATTGTTAGCAGTATTTCCCTGATTAATTAACAGCGGGAACGTGGCTAAAGTTTTCGCGGTTTGCGACGAGTTTAGTAAATTTTCGGCGAGGTGCAAAATTTCGGCGATCGAACTTTCGTCGGAAGTTTCCCCCTGATACCAATTTTGTTGCCCATCGGGATTTTCGTCCCCGACAAATTCTTGCAGTTCCGGTAAATCTACTTTTTGACTTGATTCCCGCAACTGTCGGCCTAGTAGTCGGGAACTTTGCACCAGCAAATAAGCTGGATAAAGCAGGATTTGGGTGGCGGTGAGAGTTGCTTCTTTAATTTGACGCCAAGTTCGATCGCAATTGTCAGCGACTTGGCGGGACTGTTTCGATATAAAATTTAATAGTCGGCTTTGGTATGGGCCGTAGTAACCGTTGGACATAAGTTTAATTATTGAATTCAGATTTTTGATTCGCGCCGGAATTGCTGAATATTGCTGTAAAATCAAAGCGAGATCTTAATCGCAGCTTCAAACCCTCTGAAACCTTTATTTCTTCGCGTCCTTTGCGTCGGGGCGGTTCAATCCGATTTTTGATTAATACACAATTCCTATTTTAGCGAAATATGAGCGCTTCTGTGTCACCTGCTAGCAACAATATTTCTGCCACTGTCGAGAAGTTGCGCCGCCTCAGTCAAGTGGAGGTTCAGTCTGGTTGGAGGTACTGCGATTCTGACTCGGCTGTCTCTTCGGTAAATATTTGTAACAGCCCTGTTGCTGAACTTAACAGCAAAGGACATATTGCTTGGCCGTCTGGGAAGCAAGTTTTGTATTTGGGCCAGCAATTTGTAATTCCTGACACTTTGCACGGCTATCCTGTGGCTGGTTGGCGGTTGCTGCTGGGCTTGACTTGGTGGGCAGAAGATGCTCAAATTTTTGTCAACGGCGAGTTAGTCGGACAGGGAGATTTATTTGATTTTGCCGATCGAGTTTTGTTGAGTTCGTCGGCCAATCCCGGAGATGAATTTTTAGTTATTTTGCGGTTGGTAAGTCCGGGTCACGATAACGGTGCTTTAGTGCGATCGATTTGTTTGTACGAAGCTGCTGACTCTTCTTGTTTCGATCCGGGTTTTGTGGCTGCCGAATTAGAGATTTTGCAAAATTCGCTAACTCAAAATTTAGAAAATGTAAATTCCCAATACCTCTCCACTGAAACAATAGCAAATCGCCCCATGTTTGTCAAGGGGGAAACGCTGAAATCTGAGATTGATTTGGCGATGGATTTAATTGATTGGTCGGCGGTGGGCGATCGCGAAAAGTTCGATCGCTCGCTGTCTGTTTTGCGGCACAATTTACTGGGATATCTGCAGGCTTTTTCTGGGGATTTAGATGAGGTAACTGCAGATGGCGCAGAAACCGCAGAGGGAGGAAGAAAAGATGCGGTTTTTGAGGTTAGAGAGAATAGCAATTCTACATCTATATATATAGGAGAAAGCGGCGGGCTGACATCTATATATACAGGTAAAATCTATTTGGTCGGTCACGCTCATTTAGACTTAGCTTGGTTGTGGCCTGTCCCGGAAACTTGGGAAGCGGCACAGCGAACTTTTGAGTCGGTATTGAAATTACAATCAGAGTTTCCCGATTTGATTTTCTGCCATTCAACTCCGGCGCTTTATGCTTGGATGGAAGAACATCGCCCGGACTTATTTGCTGCGATTAAAAAACAGGTGGCGGCGGGTTGTTGGGAAGTTGTCGGCGGGATGTGGGTAGAACCGGATTTAAACTTGATTTCCGCTGAATCAATGGTGCGGCAAGTTTTTTACGGACAGCGTTATGCAAAAGAAAAATTTGGAGAATTGATGCGGGTGGCTTGGCTACCGGATACTTTCGGTTTTGGGTGGCAATTACCTCAGATTTTGCGGCAAGGTGGAGTTGATTATTTTGTGACGCAAAAGTTGCGGTGGAACGATACAACGGAATTTCCCCACGGTGCATTTTGGTGGGAAGGGTTGGACGGTACTAAAATATTTAGCATGATGTCTGCTCCAATTGGTGAAGGCATAGAATCTGTGAAAATGGCAAGTTATGCTTTTGACTGGCAAGTTAAAACTAATTTGCAAGATGCTCTTTGGTTGCCTGGGGTTGGCGACCACGGCGGTGGCCCGACTCGTGATATGTTGGAGGTGGCGAAACGCTGGAAAATGTCGCCCTTTTTCCCGAGGTTGGAGTTTGCGAAAGCGGTTGATTATTTGTCTTTGATTGAGAGTCAGTTTTTGCCGGAAGTTGCGGAAAGTTCGCAGGAAAGCGATGTTGCAAAACCGGACAATCAGGAGAATTTGGCGGCGCGAGAATTGTCAAACTTGTCGGCAATTTCCGCAACTAAGTCCGAAAGCGATGTTTCAGAATCGGACAATCAGGAAAATTTGCCAGTTGTCGAAAGCGTCGGGAATTTGGGGGCGCGAGAATTGTCAAACTTGTCGGTAATTTCGGATGCAAATCCTCCCATCTCACAACTCAAAACTATTCCCCCCACTCTCCCTGTTTGGAAAGACGAACTTTATTTAGAATTCCACCGAGGCTGCTACACGACTCGCGCCGACCAAAAACGCCAAAACCGCCGCTGCGAAGAATTGCTCTACCAAGCGGAGTTGTTGTCTTCGCTGGCAACGATTTGTACTGGTGCGGTTTATCCGAAATCCGAATTAGAATCTGCTTGGAAACAAATTTTGTTTAACCAGTTTCACGATATTTTGCCCGGTTCTGCGATCGCCCAAGTTTATGCGGATGCTAATATAGCCTTTGCCGAGGTCGATCGCACTTGTCGCGAAATCTTGGTAAAATCTTTGGATGCAATCTCGGCCCAAATTTCTCTCCCTTCCCCTCCCCAGCCCGACGCTCAACCGATTTTGATTTTCAATACTCTCAATTGGTCGCGCTCTGAGGTTGTTGCTGTACCGCTTCCGGATTCCGCTGACTCAGCTTGGCAAATTTACGACTTGTCCCGACGGCGATTGGCTTCACAGATTCTCAGGGGCGATCGACTCGAATCGCAATCTAAACTATTATTCTGGGCAAATAATCTCCCTGCAGTTGGCTACCAGGTGTTTTGGCTGTGTCGCGAAGACGCTCAAACTGTGGATAATGCGTCCGCGAGTCCAGAAACCGAAAAAAAGACAGAGTTATCAAAACTTACATACGGTATAGCACAAAAAAACACAGTTAGTCAAGAAACGCCTTTTGCAGCCGCACAAATGGTTTTAGAAAATGAATTTATTCGGGCAACAGTAGACGGACAAAACGGGGATTTATCCAGCATTTGGGATAAAGTAAATAACCGAGAAGTCCTGAATGCAGCAGGCGGCAATCAACTGCAAGCATTTCAAGACAGCGGGCAATATTGGGATGCTTGGAACATTGACCCAAATTATGAAAAACATCAACTACCAGCGCCGACACTCAAAGATATTTCCTGGATAGCACAGGGAGAAATACGGCAGATTTTGCGAGTAGTCCGACAAATTGGCAAATCGGAGTTTTGCCAAGATTATATAGTAGAAATAGGTTCGCCGCTGCTGAAAATCAAGACAGTTGCAGATTGGCAAGAAAAGCACGTTTTAGTAAAAGCAGCCTTTGGCTTAAATGTAGAAGCAGATTTTGCAACTTGCGAAATTCCCGGCGGTGCGATCGCACGCACAACTAAACCGCAAACACCAGCCGAAAAAGCCAAATGGGAAGTGCCGATTTTGCGCTGGACTGATATCAGCAATGACGGTTTTGGAGTCAGTTTGCTCAATGATTGCAAATACGGTTGCGACCTTCAACCGAATCAAATTCGGCTGACTTTGCTTCGGGGTTCGACTTGGCCGGATGAACAAGCAGATGTAGGAGTTTCCGAATTTACTTGTGCAGTGTATCCCCATGCTGGAAATTGGCAAGAGGCCGGCACAGTTCGGCGCGGCTATGAGTTGAATTTGCCGCTGCTAGTAAAGGTGTTGCCACAGTTGGGAGAAAATCGAAACAAGAGTTTACCCGCAGTTGGTAAATTCTTGGATTTGTCGGCGGACAATTTAGTTTTGATGGCGTTTAAACAGTCGGAAGACGATTCTAATGTGTGGATTTTGCGCTGTTGCGAATCCGAGGGTAAAGAGGCTGTGCTAGAATTGAATAGTGATTGGGGATTAGAAATTGTAGGGCCAGTAGATTTGTTAGAACGACCGGGCAATTTGTCGGAAAAGTTGTCGGAAGGAGGAGGATTTAAGATAGAGCCTTGGAAAATCGGGAGTTTTACAATTGTGTCCAAAACAGATACCTAAAGACTTTATACCGGAATAGGCGCTCGGCTATAAACCTACCTTTTTACCTCTCATTTATTCTCTTCTCATCTCCCCTCTGCGCCCTCTGCGGTTCATGAAAAACAAATCCAGTTCGCACAGGTAAAAGCCCGAGGCTAAAATTTAATTGTATGACCGTGATACTGCAATGATTATAGCCTTTTAGTACAGCCAAAAATAAGCGATTGCCAAAGTAACGAAAGTCAGCGGCAGCCCGAACCGCAAATGTTCTTTAAAAGTCAGCCGATCGCCTGATTTCCGTGCAGCAACTTCAGCTACAATCAAATTAGCCACAGAACCCAACAAAGTTAAATTCCCCGCCAGAGTAGAACCCGCCGCCAACAACAGCCAAGCTTGTGTATCTGTTTTGACAATCACCGATTGCAGAACTAACACCGCGGGTACGTTAGAAATTAAGTTAGAAAGAATTACCGTTACTCCCAACAAACTCAGCGGCGTATTAGTCAAAGTAGTTAAATTGTCCAACAAACCCAGTTGTTGAGTGGCTTTAGTCACCACAAACAATCCCGCAAACATTACTAGCAAATTCCAGTCAACGCCTTGCAAAATGCGATCGGACTTGACGCGCCTAGTAATTAACAATATACTGGCAGCTATCCAGGCAGATTCTGCTAAAGGTGCTCCCGCCAAAAAAGCTACTAAAAGTCCTGCTGTCACCCACAAACTTTTTGCTAGTAAAGGCTTGAACAATCGATACCTGACTTGAGTAACCTCCGGCAAAGATTTGCAAGAACGCACTTCTGGATAAAGCAAGTATAGCCAAGCTACTTGAACCAGCAAACAAATTAAAGCTACTGGTGCGAGAGACCGGGCAAATTCCAAATAACTAATTCCCGAAAAAGAACCGACGAGAATATTTTGCGGGTTGCCACTCACAGTCGCCACTGAACCTAAATTAGTACCTCCGGCTAAAGCTAAAAGATAAGGGATAGGATTGAGAGACAAAGAGCGAGTCAGACTCAGCGTTAAAGGGGCCAGCAAAATAGCAGTAGTGTCGTTGAGAAAAAATGCCGATAAAATGCCGCTGCCAAAAGTAACTGCCACCATAATGCCGAAAGGAGAACGAGTAAAGCGAGTTAAAAACTCCAAAGCGAGTTGAAAAAAACCCGATGCTCCCAAAGCGGAATTAACGATCATCATTCCGAGCAAAAAAACGATCGTATTGGGGTCGATCGCCTCCCAAGCAGTTTTGAGGTTAAGTATCCCCAAAGCCACCGCAAAAGCTGACCCGATAATTGCAACCGCCGCCCGGTTCACCCGCAGCCCCGGCAAATATCCCAAACCGAATCCGAAGTAGGTTAGGCCCAATACTAGGTATTTGAGTGTTATCATATATACTTAAAACTATTGATTGCCGCTTTTTTCCATTGTCTGGGATGCTAAAAGTACAGACCGGGTAATTGCAGCTAAACCTGCTGGCATTGCAACTAGCGCTAAATATCGCCGTGGAAAATAGCCAGTTTTGCAGTAAATTTATCAATACCAATTCAGATATAGTACGTCATCGCAAATTTATCCAACCTTTTGAGACTTTGCGAACTTAGTGCGAACAAAATTTGTCAACCGGCGCCAATTAGCCCTCACAACTTTCTTCTGATCTATAATATGCAAAATCGTGAACGCTAAAAATGTGTACGCCAGCCAAAAATGCAAACTCCTTCCCAGATCAACCATTGCGGAATTCTGCGGAAACATATCCGGCAAAACAATTCCGAAAAATTTCACATTGTTACTTTTGTAAGAGTTAGAAAGCAAGAAACCAGCAACCGGAACTAGCCACATAAAAACGTACAAAGTTGCGTGCAGAGCAAAATTTTTGTACCATTCCTTTGTAAACTTTGGCAGGCGTTTCGTATATTTTTTCCACCATACCCGCAGCAGAGTTAAAATCCGCCAAGTCAGTAAAGCCATTGTCAGCACTCCTACGGATTTGTGAAAATCGTAAAGGGGGCCTCGAATAAACAATTCTCCTGGCAATCGAGCCATAGAAGTACCGGTAATAAACACCACTAAATAGCAAGCTGACATAGCCCAGTGTAGAGACATCAGTTGTTTGAACGCAGAATTAAGTCTGGGTTTCGCAGCGGGTTGGGTACTCACTCTTCCTTACCTCCTTAGCGTTTGCTGGACAAGATTAAGTATAAACTCTAGGACTAAAGCCCGTGAGCGATTGGGCATTATAAGATTTACTTAACTTAATTATTGCAAATATTTATTAAGCTGTCAAATTAACTGTATTCACGATCGTCATTCCCAACACAAAACGCTGGTATTGGGGTCGATCGCCTCCCAAGCAGTTTTCAGGTCGAGTATCCCCAAAGCCACCCCAAAAGCTGACCCGATAATTGCAGCCGCCACCCGGTTCATCCGCCGCCCCGGCAAATATCCCAAACCGAATCCGAAGTAGGTCAGTTCCAATACTAGGTATTTGAGTGTTATCATATATACTTAAAACCATTGATTATCGGTTTTTTTTATTGTCTAGGATGCTAAAAGTACAGACTGGGTAATTGCAGCTAAACCTGCTGGCATTGCAACTAGCGGGAAATATCGTCTGCAGACCGTGTACCAACTAGAAACAAACACAGTGGTTGGATGGGGAAGCGAAAACCAGGAGGCTGGACAAGTGGTATTTTTGTTACAACTTGTAACTTTTTTCAAACAACAGGTTTAATTTAGTTTCACAAAAAAGTTAAATTCCAGAAAGTAAAATTAATTACAGTCGAGTTAAGCTAAAAGTGTTTGCTAAAAAAAGTCATTCAAGCAACCCCGAAACCAACTATTCTCACTTGCTCGACACCGACGGCGAGTTCGCGACAGCAAAACTTTCGTGCAGCCACCAAGTCGAACAAGATTGGTATGGAACTCTCTATGAGAATTTTCCGGGCATTTACTTCGTTCTAGACGCTTTGGGAAGAGTTTTTTCGCTCAATCAATTCGGCGCGTCTCGCCTTGCCTACAAATCGCAGGAATTAATTTGTCATTCAATTTTTAACATATTTTACTGCCAAGAGCAGGGCAAAATGCAGGCAGAATTTGCCGGATTGACCCAGCCGGAAAACGGTACGCCCACTCCAAAAATAGCCTGTTGGGAAGGCTGCTTGACTTGCAAAGACGGCAGGATTATTAGGGTAAAAGCAACCGCGCGCCCAATGCCGGCGGTAGATTGGAAAATAGAGGAAAATACTAATGGTCGTTCCATTGCCAATTTCCAACGGCCGGCTGTACTGTTAGTTTGCGAAGAAATTAAGGCTGTTTCGCAGTCACCCACGTCGCTCAACCCGATAGCAAATTGGCGCAGTCCAACTTTAGCGATCGCAAAATTAGCCAAAAGTCAACTTAAAGAACGCAACAATATAGAAGACTTCATCCGCGAAGTAACAGAAACGGCTGTCAGTATTGTCAACTGCGATCGAGCTAGTATTTGGCTGTATGGTGAAGACAAAACGCAGCTTCACTGCATCGACCTTTACGAACAAAATACTAAACTCCATTCCGTACAAATAATCATCACAGCATCCGACTGTCCGGCATATTTTCAAGCTTTAAAATCTGCAAGTGCGATCGCTACTGTGGCAGCAGAAAATGACCCCAGAACGCGAGAACTTGTCGGTCTTTATTTGCTCGATCAGGGCACGACTTCCCTGTTAAACGTACCGATTGTGCTAGCAGGTCAAATGGCGGGAATAGTCAGCGCCGAACGGCAGGGTTCCGACGGGGATTGGACGGAAGAAGAACACGAATTTACCCAAATATTAGCAGATTTTGTATCCTCAAGTTTGTCAGCTAGCGAAAAGTTAAAATTAGAAGCACTGCGGCACGAACAGCAGCAAAATTTGCTGACAAAATACTACGATCAACTAGAGGAAAGAGTAGAAAGACGCACGGCTGAACTCAAAAAAGCTAACCAAAAACTTCAACAAGAAATAATTAAAAGAAAACAAGCAGAAGCAGAACTACGCCTGCAGCAACAAGAACAGCAAATTATTTTTGATTCCGTGCCGGCGATGATTTGGCTCAAAGATACCGAAAGTCGTCTGCTGCGAATTAATCAAGCCGCCGCTGCATCGAGAGGTGTGCCCGCAGCTCAATTAGAAGGTAAATCTTTTTATGAAATCTATCCAGACGAAGCAGAGCAATATTATTTAGAAGATTTGGAAGTAATCCATTCTGGCCTTCCCAAACAGGGCCAAGTCGAATTGCTACCCACAGCCTCCGGTCAAAAATGCTGGGTGCGGACAGATAAAATACCTTACCGGGATGAAACAGGTAAAGTCGCGGGTGTAATCGTCTTTGCAGTAGATATTACTGATTTAATTAGAGTCGAAAAAGAACTGCGAGAATATCGCGATCGCCTCGCAGAAAAAGTCGAGAAACGTACTGCTATGTACAGGCAAGCCATGACCGCTTTGTACTCGGCAAATACGCAACTGCAACAGTTAATTAACAACAGCTATTCCTCGGGGGAAAATGGCAGCAGCCACTCAGCAGCGCGGTTGCTCGAATGCGAAGCTTATTTTGAAGCAGTTGCCGTGGCTGACCGCGACACAATTTTGAGTGTCAGCAGTAATTTTGCCGAACTTTTTGGTTACGAACCTGCGGAAATGGCGGGAATGAGCTTGCTGGAACTACTGTCGCCGAAATCATACAAACAGGCGCCACAAATGATTTCTGCAGCCAGCAATACAGTCTGTGAAACTATTTTTCTCAGGCGAGATGGAACTGCTTTTCCTGCTGACGTTCGCAGCAAATTCGTATTGTGGGAAGGTCGTTTAGTACAGGTGAAAGCAGTCCGAGACCTCACGGAACGCAAATTGACCGCAGCAGAATTAGAGCGATCGCGCTCTCTGCTGCACGCTACCTTAGAAGCAACAGCCGACGGCATTCTCGCGGTTACTACCGCCGGAGAAATGATTAGTTATAACGAAAAGTTAGTTCAAATGTGGGGAATTTATGAAGAAGTTAGAAACTCAATGGATAGAACGGTGCGACTGGCATTTCTCACTAAGCAAGTTAAAGATCCGAAAGCTTTTTTGCAGAGAGTTAAAGAATTTTATAGCGATGCCGAGTCGGAAGGTTGCGATATTCTAGAATTTAAAGACGGGCGCACTTTTGAGCGCTACACGCAGCCAATTCGAGTCGGACAAAATATTATTGGCAGGGTGTGGCGCTTCCGCGATATTACCTCTCGCGAAAAGGTGACGGCAATGTTGGGAGATTCTCAAAGGCGCTTCCGGGCAATTTTTGATTCTTCTTTCCAATTTGTGAGCTTGTTGAAACCGGACGGCACTCTGCTGGAAGCTAACCAAACTTCTCTGGATTTCGCGGGAATTAAGCTGCGGGATGTGGCTAATAAACCGTTTTGGCTGTTGCCTTGGTGGGGAGATTCTGAGGAAGTTCAGGAACAGTTGCAAGAGGCAATTTCTCGATCGGCAAAAGGTGAATTTGTCCGCTATGAAGTGGAAGTTCAAGGTATAAATCGGACGGCAACTGTTGATTTTTCTCTCAAACCAGTCGCGGATGAAACGGGCAAAATAGTATTGTTGCTGCCCGAAGGTCGGGACATTACTCAAAGTAAGCAAGCCCAAGTCGCGCTGCGACAACAAATAGAACGGGAACGCTTGATCGCACAGATTCAATCGCGCATCCGCTCTTCTCTGGATCTCCAAGATATTCTCAACACTACAGTAGCGGAAGTGCGGGAGTTTTTGGCAACCGATCGCGTCCTGGTTTTCCGCTTCCGACCAGACTGGAACGGAGATGTGGTGGTGGAGTCGGTTGGAGAAGGATGGATGCCACTCAAGGGGATGGGAATTGAGGATTGCTGTTTTGCCACTACTTACATCGGACAGTATTTAAAGGGCCGCATTCGTGCCATAGAGGATATTAACACTTCTAATTTGAGCGAGTGTCACGTTAATTTTTTGGAGACTTGTCAGGTGAAGGCAAATTTGGTGGTGCCGATTGTCCAGCAGGGAATAGAACCTAGGGAAGGTAACGGTTCTTGTCAAGTGCCGAAGTTGTGGGGTTTGCTGATTGCCCACCACTGTTCGGCACCCCGCCAGTGGCAGCAATTTGATGTGGATTTGCTGAGTCAGTTGGGTACTCAAGTTGCGATCGCGATCGAACAATCTTTACTTTACCAGCAGCTAGCTGCTGCCAACCAGCGACTGGACGGGTTGGCGAATTTGGACAGTCTGACTCAACTAGCTAACCGCCGCCGTTTTGACGAGGTGATCAACCGCGAATGGGAGCAGTCGAGCTCTTTGGAACCGCTATCTTTGATTATGTGCGACATTGACTGTTTTAAACTTTACAACGACAACTACGGCCATCAAGCCGGGGATGCTTGTTTGCAGCAAGTGGCGCGGGCGATCGGGGACGCTTGCACAAACGCACCCCCAGAACGCCTCTATTTGGCTGCTAGGTACGGCGGCGAGGAATTTGCGGTAATTTTGCCAAATACGGATATCGTGGCTGCACAGGCTGTTGCTGAGGGAATCCGCAGCCGCGTCAAAGCCTTAGCACTTCCCCACATTAAGTCTGTTGTCAGCGATTGCGTGACTCTCAGCATGGGGGTGGCGACGATTTCTGAAGGTCAAAACTCGCCGAAAATGCTGATTGAAGCTGCTGATAAGGCGCTTTATGGAGCTAAGTCTGGCGGGCGCGATCGAGTGGCGATTAGCCAGTAATTATTAGTTGTTATTGGTTGTTGGTTATTGGTTACTTGTTATTTGTGGGTTATGAGTAATTTGTTTCTCATAACTGGAGTTTAGACTAAGCAGACCACAGGAGCGCGATCGAGTCTCCTGTTATGAACGTCAATTTTGAACGGCAAGGG